>JAGOIH010000169.1 GCA_017995755.1 Sedimentibacter sp.
CACAGTTTTTTTGAAATTAAACACTCTAAATCACTAATTTGTCAGTTTTTGATGCAAAGTTTTACCTACTAAATGCTATCCACCATCTTTTTTACTAAAAAAGTTGCACTTACTTTGTCAATTCACCTATGCATTATATATCATATTCTTTCTTAATATCTTCTTCTCATGGCAGATGACGGTATTCTCAAATCATCTCTGTACTTTGCCACAGTTCTTCTTGAAATATTTATACCCTCTTCATTTAATATTTCGGTTATCTTTTGATCACTCAGAGGTTTTTGCGAGCTTTCCTGGTCTATTAACTTTTGTATTATAGATTTAACGCTTGTGGATGATACCATGCTTCCGTCAGTTTCGCTTACACTGCTTGCGAAAAAGTATTTCAGTTCATAGATACCTCTTGGTGTCTGTACGTATTTTCCGTTAGTAGCTCTGCTTACCGTTGATTCGTGCATACCTATGTCATCAGCAACATCCTTTAATACTAAAGGCTTTAAGGCGGACTTTCCTTCATCGAAAAACTTTCTTTGAAATTTTAAAATAGATTCAATCACTTTGTATAAAGTCATTCTTCTTTGCTCAATACTCTTTATAAGCCACATCGATGAATTCAGTTTGTCGGTTAAAAATTTGCTTGCTTCCTTATCCTCCAAATCATTTATCATATTTTTGTAATATCTGTTAATAGTCAGTGTAGGCAGATAGCTGTCATTTATAATAATTATATACTCATCGTTAATTTTTTCTATTGTAGCATCGGGTACGATATATCTGATATTGTCGCTGTCTACTATGAAACCTCTTGAAGGTTTGGGCTCAAGCATTTTTATTATGTCAAAAATGTTCTGTACTCTTCTTACAGATATATGGAGTTCTTTCGCTATCTTTTGAATTTTATTGGTGGCAATATCTTCAAGATATTTTTCTGCAATAATATAAGCATTTTTATCCTGAATCCCTTTTTCCTTCAGCTGTATCATCAAACATTCGCTTAAATCCCTGGAAGCAACTCCTACAGGATCAAAGGTTTGTATTAGCCTTAAAACTTTTTCAACATCAACAATATTTTCATTTATCAGTAAGCTTATATCCTGAAGGGAGCATCCCAGATATCCCTTGTTGTCCAGTGATTCAATGATGAATTCGCCGATACGCTTATCTTTGTTTGTTTTAACACTCATGCCAAGCTGTACCATCAGGTGATCTTTCAGGGAGAGCTTTCTGGAGGTATAGCTTTCAAAGGACTGCTTGTTTTCACCATCTGCATAGCCGTATGTGTTATAGCTGAAATCGTCATATTTCTCTGCTAATTCCCGCCAGTCTATATCTTCGCTTTCCTTTTTTTCCGCTGCTGGTTCATCATTTGAAGAGGCATCACTTTTGTTATCGACAGACTCCAAAAAAGGATTGACTTCCAATTGTTTATTTATGAAATCCGTCAGTTCCACATTGTTAAACTGCAAGATTTGAATGGCTTGCCTTAACTCTGGTGTCATTATTAACTTTTGGGTTTGAGAAAGGTTTAATTCAAATCCCATTTTCATGATATCACTCCTCACATATCCATTATAACAAAAAATCATAAGTTTTCAATAAAAATTATATATGTTATAATAAGACGGTATAAAATGAAGTTAAAATAAAAATTCTTCATCAATAATAGGATGAAGAATTTTTTTGAAATAAATAGGATTTACTTAGCATCAGCATTCTAATTGTTCTTTTGCTATAAATTCATTGTCCGCAAGAACTTTAAGAGCTGTGTTTGTATTTGCTTCGCTTACCAAAATAATCGGTCCTGTGCATCCCATTCCGCTTTCAGCATAAATCCCGTTTTTCCATAACAATTTTACAGCATCTTCAAGATCCATGATTTCGACTCCTGAAATTTGAGAAATTACAACTTCTTTTGGCGGAGCGGCAACTTCTGCTTCTTCAGCCGCAGGTTTTTTGGATGCTTTTATTTCTGATAGAATAGCATCAAAGCCGGCTGCCTTGGCTTTACCAAATTCTTCTTTAGCCACTTGCAGGCAGTTTCTTTTTATTAAGTCTCCTGCAAATCTCATTGCTCCTTCAATCAGTGGAGCTCCTGACGCCCTTGAAATAATAAGTATCAGCTTATCAAAGTTTTCCCCGATGCCGGGACCGTATCCGTAACCCAGTGATTCATAGCTTCCTCCAGTTGTATAGGAAGAAAATATTTTAATCATCAAATTGCCGGTAAGAGAATCCATAACCATAACATCACAGGAACCTGTAAGCAAGTCATTGCCTCTCATAACAGCTCCCCCGTCTGCTCTTCCGGACTGGGCGAAATTTATTTCATATCCGTTGTTTTTAAGCTTGTTTAATGCAATTTCAGTTTGTCTTGCACCATCTACATTTAAAATCCCGATAGTTGGGTTTTTTATACCGCATGCTTTTGCTGTAATTATTCCATAGACGGCATTCTTCACCATTCCTTCAACCTTGTCTGTCGAAGAAGTTCCTGTTGTTGTTGCAATAAACATTTCCTTTCCCTTGCCTGGAGTTACAATTCTTCCTACTGTGGAAACGCCGATTGGAAACGGATAATGCATTGTAACAGCAGCGTCAACACTGCCGGAATCCAGCAATTCTTCCATCTTTTTGTGAGCATCGTCTTCTGAGGCTACAGTTACTGCCTTGACTCTTTCATCAGCCTTTGTACCGATAACTGATGGCTCAATTCCGTATTTTAGGGTTCCTGCAGCTGCTTTGTAGACTTCATCCTCTCCATGCTCGCTTCCTAATGCAGTAACTGCTACCCTTGGCTTTTGACCATATTCTCCGCTTATTAGGGTATCGGCCAATTGGTTGAAAACTTTGCCAATTATTTGATTTACTTGTTTTTCAGACATTGCTTCCCTCCTATTCTGCCATAAGATTTGAAGCGAAGCTCTTTAATGCTTGAGCTATAAGTTCTTTCACTTTTTCCTCAGAAATCGTTGATTGTGGTTCTTGTTTTCCTTTATTTGCTTCAACAACAAAGGAAACACCATCAAACAAGTTAGTCATTCTTCCTAAGAATAAGCTTCCCTTTCCAACTATCATAGCATTTTTAATTTTGCCGGATAATATATCTTCTCTGCAAAAACCTAGGTATGGAACCCCTGAAGGTATGTGTCCTTGTGTTGGAGCCCAACCGTTCATACCATGTTTATCAGCAAATGCAGCTAAGTCTTTTTTATCCAATTGACCTAATTTAACAGCCAAAGCGCCTATCATCTTGTAGTTAGCTGCAGGAACGTCTCCGGCTCCGGCAGGTTTAGTTATGTCGGGATTTTGCATTTCAACTGAATATTTATCAATATCAGTTATCTTCATTCCTGCTCTTTCAAGGGATGAAACAAGTGATGTAATTACAGCCTGTGGTGATGAACCTGTTCCAACAGTATGTCTTCCAACTAAATCAAGGTTAATTTCAGGATTTACACCGTCATTTTCGCTTATTAATACTGCAAAGCCTCCCAATAC
>JAGOIH010000170.1 GCA_017995755.1 Sedimentibacter sp.
CTGCGCCCAGGCAAACCAGATGTTCTGCGGGTCGCGGATTTGCCCCCACTGGTGCGCCCAGAGCTCCGTGCCGCCTGCGTAGTCCATCAGGTTCTGCGTGGTGCGCTCGGCCGCAATAAAGCTCTCGAGGCTAAAGGTGTGGCGCAGGTTAAATGCGCCATGGCCTAGCTCGTGGGCCACTACAAACAGGTTGGGGTTGTCGTAGATGAAGCCCACCTGCCGCTGCAGCGGCATGTAGCCGGCCACATCGCCCCCCTTGTCCTCCACGCCCTCCACGAAAAAGAGGTACAGGGCGCTGCCCTCCAGGCCGTTACTTCAAAGAACGCATTGCAATATAGCAAAAAAACTTAACGGTTAACCTTTTCCCCTTCTGCCTCTCAACCAGAGCACCTGGCACTCCCATACTTAAGTTCATAAAGCATAATCCCGCTGGATTATCTTTTTGCCAGCTAGTACCACTTACCTTCCTTTTCTTCGATTCGCTACCACACGAGAGGACTCGTGCGGTAGCAGGTGACTCTGGTGGGTCGGTTCCACCATCTTGCTTGCAGCTGTGTAAAGAACGTTTACCTTTACTCACGGCACACCGTGCGGTAGCAGGGTTTAAAAATGTCTAAGAGGATAATCAGGATGTTTCTTCTTAAATTTCTTTAAATACTCAATCATTAAAGAGTCCTTATTTTTATAAGCATAATCAGCTATCACATTTATATCCAAATACCCCTTTTCTGGGAATGACTTCTTTCTTTCTTCCATGTATGCCTGACCGGGTGAAAGTCCTAACTCATCTCCCATCCTTTTGTAATTGTAAAACGTGGCTAACCGTAAATCATAATCCAAATTACCTGAAGTATACATGCCTTTCCATTTTTTATATGCTTTTTGTATATCAACTGGAATTCCAGTTGTGTCAAGTACGGTGGTATCAACCACGTTCATTAAATAAAAATTCAAATAATTTTCGGGGTAGAAAGGATGCTCTATTACATTAATTAAGGCCTGGTGTATTGTTTTTGTCATGTATTTGTTAGCGCCATATAGAAACCAATAGTCATGAGCATCATTTATTCTTTTTAAAGTTATTTCTTCTATAAGTCTCAATACTTCTTTACTTTCTTTTTGTGAAAGTTTCATCGTATCATATTTTCTAATTAAAATGCTACTAATGGCGGAAAGAGGAGCAGTAGAGAAACGTTTATGGAAATAATTATCGCTTTTCCCAAACTTTTCTAGATAATTCAAAAAATTTTTATAAAAGGAAATTGATTGGGAGTTTGATATATACGAAAAATAACTATTTCTCTCACACGTATAAACTTCACCATGTGCAAAATCGAACCTATTGTAACAATATTGTTCAAATTTTATCAAAGTATCGCTGCTTTCAATTTCTTGAAAATGATTCCCAATTGAAATTTCTTTTAACATTAATGTGCTATCTAAAAGTTGTTCAAAAATCTTATACATTTCATTCTCGCTTGTCGCAAACAATACTTGCTGAACAACTTTGGGTTGAGCTTGCAACAAAAATGAAAATGTTGCAAAAATTACTGTGATTATTATATGTTTCATTGTCATTGCACCGTATTTATTCTTATACTAATTTGTTGACGTACCAAAGTTATCTGCCAAGAATAAAAATCCATTAACGGATTAGCGTCACTTAATTCTTGGTTAGAATATCCCATAATATTAGTTGTCATATGTTGCAATCTTTGGTCTGATGATTCTCCCCTCCGGGATGCAGGAATTAAACCGATATTAACTACAAACTCATCTAACCCGCTACAATGCCCCAATTCATGTGCGGGTATTCGTTTATCATAGGTTTTTTGAGTAATAAACCAATTATCTTTTAAGGATGGTGCCGCAAATCCACCAAACCCATCTTCATTTGGCCAAATAATCATATAATACTGATTGGCTCGATAATTTTGATGATTCCTTAAGGCATCAAGAATTAATTTTAAATCTATATCATTTTTGAGCCTTAACGCTCCCTCAAGTTTAAGCATTATATGATTACCTTCTTTCCACGACACGTTCATGGTATTATAAATGGCATTAATATCATTTATAACTGCTGAGTGGCTCACTCCTACTTCGTCTGTATTTATGGTCACAATATTTAAGACAGGGGTAAGCAAAGATTCATTAATTTGTCGGAACTCAACCTTTCCTTTGATACTACCATAAGTGTCTTTAATATCCAAAATAGTGCCGTTTGGTGGTGTCTGAATGGTAAATTCTTTTCCAAGTTCTATAGTCTGTTCATTTATTTTGTATTGTAAAGGACTTGGACTTTCGCTTCTGGGAATATCTGCAAGTAATAATTTCACATTGCGTAGATTTTTGTAATGGATAATAGGTATTTTATACGCCATACCTAAGACATCAAATCCGTCAGTCTTCATAGAGTTGTTTTGGTCTCTTAGTGAAGGGTTTGTCACACTACCCCCAAGTGCTGTTGAATAGTAATCTTCAACGTAATATCCTGTTTCTTCATTTTCTTTGCTTCTAATAACAGTTATATATGGCAAGTCTTTAACAGATTTAATAACTCCTTTAACAACTTTCTCTCCAATACCTATTTCATAAACCGTTTTATCTTCAATTAACGAATATTCAACCCAATCCAATGTGAGTAAACTGTCATATTGTTTTTCTCCAAATTTAATATTCTTAACGAGATATGAACATTGCTCATTCCTTGAAAATAAAGTTGAAAAATCCAACAATTTGTTATTTAGTTCACTGTAAGTTAAAAAAATTGGTCGTAAAGAAACTTTTTCCCCAGAAAATCCTATTTCGTTGATAATATTAAAGGTTCTCGGATCTTCGCGAATAACACGATTCACACTTCCCCCCTGTTTATAAGCAATATTTGGAGATACCCGGATGATTTCAACATTAAATACCGGATAAGTTGAAGCATCCGAAGTAAAGTACATTGGTAGACTTTCCTTTTCTACACTTCTGGCTTTGAATAAAATATCTTTTTCCTTCTCATTTTTAATTCCCCAAACTATTTCTGAAGTAACCCCTTTATTCTCACCATTTTTAACATATAAAGAGGAAACTTTAAAATCATTTTTATCGCTATCAAGTATATAGACCTGAATTGTTTTATAAGGATAGTTTTGTAATTCTTCATTAGACAGTAACCTCGTAATATTAAATTCTTTTTTTAAATCTTCAATTTTAATTTTCAAAGCCTTAACTCCATCTATTGTTATAAAATATTCTTTGTTTGCGCTAGCCTCCCCCTCACTCTCATCCTGAGCCCAAGCAAACCAAACACTCTGAGGGTCGCGAATGAGCTCCCATTGGTGCGCCCAGAGCTCTGTGCCGCCGGCGTAGTCCATCAGGTTCTGCGTGGTGCGCTCGGCCGCAATAAAGCTCTCGGGGCTAAAGGTGTGGCGCAGGTTAAACGCGCCATGCCCCAGCTCGTGGGCTATTACAAACAGGTTGGGGCTATCGTAG
>JAGOIH010000171.1 GCA_017995755.1 Sedimentibacter sp.
TAATTTAAACCATATATATTTTTTTGTCAAGTGGTTTTTTTACATGATTCCTATGTCTTTTTGTTAGTTCTGTATTTTCTTTACAGGTTCGCCATGATTTTTTACAAGTTTTTTATGTCCTTTATAAGTTTTGTTTTGTAAATATTACACCATGTCAGCTTTCTGATATGCTATTCTTTCATCTCCGTTTTCCAGGTAAATTATTCCGCATCGTATAAAACCGTTTTTGTTTAATAAATTTTGCATGGGAATATTGTCACGGTGGGTATCGATCTTCAAATTCCTGCACTTCTCAAAGCACCAATTCAGGCAAAAGGATGCGGCACCCCTTTTACCTTCAGCCGAAGCAATTCTGTGAACAACACCGTAAGGCTCATCATTAAGCCATCTGCCCTGGTGTATTTCCCTATAGACAGGCTCCATTCCTTCAAAATACACAAAGGTTGCTGTAATTTTTCCTTCATCAACGCATACATAGCCGATATTATTTGCAATATCATTTTCAATTAATGCTCTCTCAGGGTGACTGTCCTTCCATTGATTTGGGTTTCCGGCAGCCTTCATAAATTTTCTTGCATCTGCAAATATTTTTAAAACTTCATCAATATCATTTATTGTGGTGTTTCTAATCTCCATAATATTTCCTTTCATTTGAATTAAGCCACCTGACTAATCAGATGGCTTTATATTCAATCTTTACTATTTCCCTATTGAAACAGACATACTTTGCTGATACCAGTTTACCTTGTAGCCCAGTCCTTCAGCAACTGCTCTTAAAGGCACATAAGTCCCCTTGTCTCTTGCATCTACTTCAATGCCATTGACCTTGATCTTATTAGCAGCTTCATCATATTCATAATCTAATTCAAAGCTGTTAAACAGATTTTTAGCCAATACAAAAGTCCTTCCATTTTCAAGAATAGTCGGGCTGTCAAATCCCAAAGGCATTCCTTCATAAACTACTGTTACTTGTGAATTGTCTTTTTCATAAACTACTTCTCCCCCTAAAACAGTCATCAGTGGAAGTATGTCTTTAATATCTCTTTCCGGGCAAGTCATGTAGTCTCTGTCTAATACAACAAAGTCAGCTAATTTCCCTAATTCCAGAGAACCTTTAATGTCCTCTTCAAATTGTCCGAAAGCTGCCCAAATTGTGAATGATCTAAGAGCTTCTTCACGAGTCATGCATTCTTCGGGATACCATCCTCCAACAGGATCACCATCTCTGCCTGTTCTTGTAACAGAAGCATAGAGACCGTGATATGGATTAACAAGCTCAACATTTGCGTCTGAACCATTAACTATTATATTGCCTGTATTCAGAACCTTACGCCATGCATAGCCGCCCTTAATTCTTTCAGGACCAACTCTGTCTTCAGCCATGTTTTTGTCTGAAGTGGCATGTACTCCCTGCATAGCAGGAATAATTCCTAAATCTGCTATCCTTTGAATATCATCCAAAGCAGCAATTTGGAAGTGTTCTATTCTGTATCTGTGATCTTCCTGGGGGTTCTCTTTCAATACCTTTTCATAAATATCAATAACCTGCCTGTTGGCCGCATCTCCGATTGCATGTGTGCTGGCCTGGAAACCATTGTCTCTGGCTGCTTTAACTAATTCATAAAACTCATCATATGTATGTCTTGAATTTCCAAAGTGACCGGGCCTGTCAGAATATTCTTCCAGCATCCAGGCACTTCTTGCACCTAATGAGCCGTCTGTATAGAACTTAATGCAGTTCATAGTCAGTCTGTTGTCGTAAAGCCCGACTTCAGGACCAATTTCATAATATGCTTCCGCATCAGCTCCGGAGTCTACCATAACATAAAGCCTTATTTTCAGGTCGCCTGATTCATATAAGTCTTTCATATTCTTAATATCATTAACCCCTGAACCTGCATCCATTGAAGATGTAAGCCCGTAGGAGAATAATTCTTCCTGTGCCAGCAGCAAAGCTTCTTTTTGTCTTTCCACTGTCAATGGAGGAATTTTGCCTCTTACCATACTTGCTGCAGTATCAGTTAATATACCTAAAAGTTCGCCTTCTTCATTCTTTAAGATTTCTCCGCCTTGAGGGTTCGGAGTATCCTTTGTTACTCCGCCTATTTCAAGAGCTAATGAATTAACCCATGTTGCATGACCGCATGTTCTTATCAATGCTACAGGGTTGTTTGGAGCAACTTCATCCAAGTCTTCCTTTGTCGGGAACTCAGGTACATCCCATACTTCCTGGTTCCATCCGCGGCCTGTAATCCACTCTCCGTCAGGCAGCCTGTCTGCTTCAGCCTTTACGGCAGCTAAAATTACATCCTTTGGTTTCCAAAACACATCCAATTGAGTTAACTTCTGTCCTTCTCCGGGATAGTGCATATGCCCTTCAATTAAACCCGGTATAACTGTTTTGCCTCCTAAGTCAATAACCTCTGTTGACTCTCCAATAAACGCGTTAATCTCATCATTGCTGCCTATGCCGATAATATACTGTCCTTTAATTGCAATGGCCTGTGCTGTTGAAAAATCTTCATCAACAGTGTAAATATTGCCGTTAATATATACAGTTTCTGCTTCCATAGTCTCTGCAAATGCTCCCGCAGGGAATAATGTGATTAACATTGCCACTAATAAAATGATTGCTGTTTTTTTGCTGCGCATTTGTATCCTCCTTTTAATTATAGATTAATATAATAAAATACCACATGAGTATTTTATTTAAGGTAAGAAAAGATATGTAATCAAAGTATTTATTTAAGTTAAGAAAAGATATGAAAATAAAGTATTTTATTTAAAAGGCAAAAAAGTTTTAATTAAATCGCAGTATATCATTAAAAACCATTACAGTCTATATGTAGTTTTATTCATAATTATTAAAAACTTTTCATTTTTTATTTTTTACATAATTGGTTATATTTGGTTAATACAGGACCTTGTCTAATAATTGGATATAATCCCTTTTAATCCCGAGTACGAAAAGAACTATCACAAAGCAATTGGACATACCCGGTTATCTGAGGACAAAAAGAACCGTCTCCAAAATTTTGTTGTCTATTTCCAAAAAGATGTTATAATACTTATTAAATTGTTTTTAGGGAGTGACAAAAAATGACAAAAGCTAAAAAGGCCGTTTATTACATCTGCGACAACCCTGATTGGGGTTATGTCAGTTACCTGGTTTGGGACGTGCTAAAAGAAGAAGGATACTTGGATAATAAGGTTGACTTTACTTTTGACGGGAGGGAAGTCTACAAATATACAGATAAAAATCAGAATGAATTTTATTTTGTTCCTACAGAAATAGCATTATGCAGAGATTATCCCAGATATCTGGCGGATATGAACAAATATTTTTCTGATTTTGACATGTCAGGAATGGTTACATGGCACGAAGGTGCAAATGCGCTGGAAAAGGTATTTACCGTACATAGTATAGGAGATGTTAATTCCGGATGTTACGGGCCTG
>JAGOIH010000173.1 GCA_017995755.1 Sedimentibacter sp.
CCAAGTCTAATACTATTAAACTCACCCATGAGCAGATTGCCAAATACGTGGGCAGCGCAAGGGAAGTTGTGTCAAGGATGCTTAAAAGCTTTGAATCCCAGGGTATACTTAAACTTTCAAGAGGAACAGTAGAAATAATTGACAAGGATAAATTGAGAAAATTAATATAGGATGAAATTCTTCACTTCGTTAAGAATGACACTAACGCATATTCATAGCAATGGCAATTAATGAGGTAATTATGAACTACAGAACAAATCAAAAAAACGGGGATGAGCTTTCCATTCTTGGTTTTGGCTGCATGAGGCTTCCTGTGAAGGCAGGAATTATCGATGAAGCAAGAGCAATTAAAATGATACGCGATTCAATTGAAAAGGGAGTCAATTATTTTGATACCGCCTATATTTATCATGGAGGCCAAAGCGAATCATTGCTGGGAAAGGCACTTCAAGACGGTTACCGCCCGCGTGTAAAAATTGCTACGAAGCTTCCGCCATACATGGTAAAGAAACTGAATAATGCAAAGAAAATAATGCTTACCCAGCTGGAAAAACTTCATACAGACTATATTGACTATTATTTGCTGCATATGCTGACGGATAAGGCTATGTATGATAAAATGGCCAGCCTTGGCGTTATGGAGTGGCTGGAAGAACTGAAAGCTAAGGGAACCATAAGAAACATCGGCTTTTCCTTTCATGGGAGCAGACGTGATTTTGAAATGATTGTAAAAGCATATCCATGGGATTTCTGCCAGATACAATATAATTATTTGGATGAAAATAATCAGGCAACTGTTTCAGGGCTCAAGCTTGCTCATTCTCTGGGGATTCCGGTGATTGTTATGGAGCCCCTGAGAGGAGGCAAATTAGTCAATAATTTGCCTGGAGATGTTTTGAAAACTTTTAAAAGCTTCCATCCTGAATGGACGCCTGCTGAATGGGGGCTCAGATGGATTTGGAACCACAAGGAAGTAAATGTGGTTTTGTCGGGAATGAGCATTGAAGACCAGGTAAATGAAAATATTAGAATTGCTACAGATGCAGCTTCGGATTCCTTGTCTGAAGATGAGCTGAAGGTTTTTGGTGAAGTTAAATCCATTATGAACGAAAAAATCAAGGTGCCCTGCACCGGATGCGGATATTGCATGCCCTGTCCCTGCGGGGTTGATATACCGGGCTGCTTTTCAAACTATAATGACAAGTTTTTACTAGGTGAAAAGATGAATAGGTGGAAATATGCCCAGACATTGGGAGTATTATCTGAAAAACCGGCGTTTGCGTCAAAGTGTATAGAATGCGGCAAGTGCGAGCCTCAATGTCCCCAGAATATTGAAATCAGAAAAGAACTAAAGTCTGTTGCAAGAGTGATGGAAGGGCCCTTGTTCAGACCAATAGTGGGAACCGCAAGGAAAATACTTAAAATTAAATGATAAGTTTACTGGATGCTCAAAATTTCAATTGGAGATGTATATATACTGTGCCGCGCTTTTTATGGTACTGAGGCTGTAACGGGTAAACAACCCGAATTTTCTCGAACAAATGTTTGACATTTGTCTTTTTTTGTTATATGATTATTTTAACATTAAAGACTATTCTTTCAGAAAAACGGTGGGAATAATGGACGACAATTTGTTTGAAAAACTAAGAATTTTATCTGATGCGGCAAAGTATGACGTATCATGTGTATCAAGCGGAGTGGAACGAAAAAACAACACAGTTGGGGGAATAGGGAATGCTTCTGCTGCAGGGATTTGTCATGCCTGGTCCTCGGACGGCAGATGTATTTCTCTTTTAAAAATTCTTCTTACAAACGACTGTATTTATGACTGCAAATATTGTTTGAACAGGGTTACAAATCCAATCGAAAGGGCAGCCTTTACACCTGAAGAGGTGGCGGAGCTCACGATTCAGTTTTACAGGAGAAATTATATTGAAGGATTATTTTTAAGCTCTGCCGTGGAAAAAAGTCCTGACCACACAATGGAGAATATTTACAGGGTTCTTGAGCTTTTAAGATACAAGTATAATTTCTGGGGCTATGTCCATGTTAAGGTAATCCCTGGAGCAAATCCTCTTTTGGTTCAAAAAACAGGCATGCTTGCTGACAGGATGAGTGTCAATATTGAGCTTCCCACGAGAGAAAGCCTTCACATACTGGCACCCCAGAAAAGAATCGAAAACATACTTCAGCCCATGTCTCTCATACACAATGAAATTTCCCGTGCCATTGAAGATAGGAGTCATTTTAAAAATTCCCAGAGATTTGTCCCGGGCGGTCAGTCAACACAGATGATAATCGGAGCCACCCCTGACAGCGATAAAACAATTCTTAACCTGTCCCAGAATTTGTACGACAAATTCAGGATGAAAAGGGTGTTTTTTTCTGCATACATACCTGTGATGTCATCGCCCAACCTGCCTGCGGTAAGCTCCATGCCACCTCTTTTAAGGGAACATAGGTTATATCAGGCAGACTGGCTAATGCGCTTTTATTATTTTAAATCCGCGGAATTATTTACTGAAATAGAGCCAAACCTTGATTTGGAGTTTGACCCGAAAATGATATACGCCTTGAGAAATATTGACAGGTTCCCCATAGAAATCAACAAGGCATCCTACGAGGACCTTTTAAGGATACCGGGGCTTGGGGTAACCAGCGCCCAAAGGATAGTAAGAGAAAGAAAGAATGCTGAATTATCCTATGATTCTCTTAAAAAAATGAGGACGGTTCTGAAAAGAGCAAAATATTTTATCACTGTAAAAGGTAAATACTATGGAAATACAAAGTTTGAACCTGAAGCAATAAAAGCTGAAATAAGAATGAAGGAAATTCAAAAGCAAATAAACATTTTTGAATTGTTATAGAGGAGAAATGGACTATTTATACGACGGGACCTTTGAAGGATTGATGACATGCATTTATTATCACTATAAGAAGCAAAAAGCTGCAGGCATATATGAATTGTCCGGCTATCAGCAGTCTATTGCATATCAGTCTGAAATCGTGGAAACAGACATATCAAAGGCTAAGACTGTCAGTGATGCAATCAATAAACTGATTTCCAGAGAAGCATACATACATGTTTATTATTGCTATCTTTCAAATGATGCCAACAAGGAAAACCTGATTCTGGAATTTTTGATTTTTGCGTTTAAATACGGCAGAAACACAATGAACTTCTATACTCATGAAAAAGTTCTTCCCATCAATGAAATATACAAAAGAGTGTCCAGGGAAGAGCACAGGGTGCTTGGCATACTAAGGTTTTCTGATATAGGAGGAATTTTGTATGCTAAATATTCTCCTGATAATGACATAAGTATTTTACTGGCTGATCATTTTGCTGACAGATATAAGTTCGAAAAATTTATCATATTTGATGAAAAAAGAAAAAAGGCGGTGGTTTACGCTGATAATAGCT
>JAGOIH010000172.1 GCA_017995755.1 Sedimentibacter sp.
CCATTATGAGAATATGTGACGGATAGGCGAAAGCCCTTGCCAAGGATACCCTTTGTGCCATACCCCCGCTTAATGCATCTATTTTATAATTTTTGTACTGGCTTAATTCAACCATTTTAAGATAAGAATTTATTATTTCTTCCCTTTTATCGGATTCATAAATATCCTTTAGAACAAAATCAATATTTTCATATACACTGTACCATTTTAGAAGGCGGGGCTCCTGAAAAACATAGGAAAACAATGAAGAGTCCACACCCTCCACACAGCCCTTGTCAACAGGAACAATACCTGCCACAATATTTGCAATGGTCGTTTTCCCCGCACCTGAAGGACCGAACAAACATGTAATCTTATTTTTTTTAAAACTGATGTTAAAATCCTTCAGGATGGTAAGGTCATCAAATTTTTTCGACACATCAATCAATTTAATCATACTTTATCTCCGGATTTGAAAAGAATTTTAAGCAAAGCTTCAAAGGTAAAACTCAGTGCAATGATTATTATTGTCCAAGCAAACAAGCCGGGAATTTCAAGATATACCTTTGAATCGTACAAGAATCTTCCGATGGAGTACTTGGGCAGACTGAGAACTTCCGCTGCAGAGGTAACCTTCCATCCTATACCAAGGGCAGAAACCATCCCTGCCTGTATATAAGGAAGGGATGAATTAAAATATACTGATTTTATCACCCTAATCCTTTTAATTTTATAAACTTCGCACATTTGAAGAAGCTTAACATCAGTTGAATGGATTCCTGAAACCGTATTGGTCCAGATTATGGGAAAACACATTAAAAATGCAACAAAAATCGGTACATTGGTATCCTTGAACCACATAATTGCAATAATTATTATACTCATTACGGGAATTGTTCTCATAATAATTATCAATGGGTTAAGCAAATCGTACATGGGCTTGTAAATGCCGCTCATAATTCCTAAAAATATACCAAAGACACAGGATAAAAAAAATCCCCCCAATGTTCTGTAAGTGCTGAAAAAAATAGTGATATAGGTATCCTTTGAAGTAAGCAGATTCAAAAGAGCTGAAAATGCAGCATGAGGAGAAGGGAGATAAATCTCCTGACCGATTATCAGCGACAGTATCTCCCAAACAAGAATCCAAAAAAGTATAATCAATAATTTATTTTTATTCCGTAAAATAGAATTCATCATCCGGCATGCTTCCTCCTACTGAAGCAGGGTTTGAATCAAATAATATTTGGTAAAAATCATTCAAGCCCTCTTTTGCATCCATTGCTTTTTTAAAAGTTATTCCGCAGTAAGGCAGAGCTTTTTCAACCAAGACAGCATCAGGCATAATTTCATGCTTTGCAACCAATACAGAGGCATCCTTTTGATTCTCCAATACCCAGTTAACTGAGTTTTCATATTGCTCTAAAAATTCACTGACAAATTCCGGATTGCTTTCTGCAAACTCTTTGTTTATGATAATACATCCGGTATACAATTCACTTTTTCCGCCTGTTGCATCATTCCATGCTTCATTTAAATCGATAAGCATCTTAACATTGGGATTTTTCAGCCTTGTTTGAGTTACAAAGGGCTGGGGCAACAGGGCAATTGCCGTATCTTCTGCTATTACAGACTGGGCCAGACTTGCATGGTCAAGAGCATAGTTTAGTTCGGTTTTGCCTTCAAGACCTGCTTGTTTTAATATATAATTCATAGCAAAATCAGGAGTTGAACCCTTAGCACTCATTCCAAGGCTCTTGCCTTCCAATTGGGAGACTGAGCTTATATTATCAGTTCCGACTATAAATAAGTTGCCGATTGTGTTAACAGCTGCCAATTGAACCTTGCCTTGAGTTTTATTGTATAGAACCGAAGCCAAGTTTATTGGAACTGAAGAAATTTGTATATCGCCGTTTATAATTTTTCCCGTTAATGAATCAGGTGCTGCCTCCTGAATGTATTCCACATTGTATTTATCGCTTTGAAGAGCCTTTTCATCAATCATCTTAATCATTCCTATGGACGTAGGACCTTTAAGTCCTGCAATTGTAACATTTACAGGGTCAACAGCCGCCGGTTGTTCAGGCACGGGTGTTTCTTCAGCCGGTTTCTCAGGTGCCGGTGTTTCTGCAGGCTGATTGCTGCAGCCTGCCAGCAATCCAAATACTAAAACAACTGCCAATAAAAAACTGATTTTTTTCATATTGCCTCCTAATGTTTTTTTGACAAAGCGCTTTTGACGCTGAGTCCTTTTATTTTGCCTAATTTTCCGCTAAGAGCACCGATATCGTCATTAGTTCCGTCGACGATGAGAGAGATAACATTAAGACCCCTCTCCCTGTAAGGTATACCCATTCTTCCTATAATAATATGAGAATACTCATGCAGGATATTGTTCACTTCTGCTGCCTGGGACATATCTTCAATTACAATACCTATAACGCCGATTCTTTTATCCATACACACCTCAATAAAAAAATTCCTTGTACCACAAGGAATAATACTTTTAATATTATTATATTCCTTGCTCTTAGAAGCTCCTTAAGCTTAGATATGTTATTAATTTAACATATAACAATAATTATTTCAACCATTATTATTGTTAAATTTATTTAATTAATTCAATCAGTTCTTCTTTTGAAATATTGAAATATTGTACGAAACTTGACAAATAGAAATCAGAAGGAATTTCATCCCCTGTTTCATAAAGCTTTATTCTTTCTTTTGGAACATTTAATGCAAGGCTAAGTTCTTGCTTTGTCAAATTGTTTTCTTTTCTTATTTGTCTTAATCTTTCACCTAACACAGGACACCTCCATATTCAAAGCTAAAACAATTATATCACATACTGCTTAAAGGTAAAGGAATAATAACAGTAATGGAAAGAAATAAATATCTCCTTGTTATCTAATAATGACTATGTTATTAATGCAAAAATATGGTATAATATATTTACTTTGTGGTGCTGACACCAACAATAAGGGTGAGGTGGATAATGATTTCAACAAGATGGTTTCAGGGTATAGACAATTTAAGCATTGTGCTTGATATAAGGAAAGAAGTACTTTTAGAGGCAGATAAGCTTACTGATTTTTATGATGAATTTGCCTTTAATGCTGTTTTGTATGAGGATGATTTACCGGCAGGGACTGGAAGGCTTCTTTTTAAAGAAGGAAAATACTTTATTGACAAGCTCTGTATTAAGGAACAATTCAAAGGTTTAAATTATGAGGATTTGCTTGTAAGGCTGCTTGTAAGGAAGGCAGTTACAATCGGTGCCGAAAAAACATACATTGAAGCAGATGAAAGCCTGAAAATAACATTGGAAAACATAGGATTTATTAAAGTATCCGGGGATATAACACTGATGGTTAAAGAAGGGGATGTGGGCGGCGGCTGCGGCAACAGTTCAGAAAAATAAAAAAATATAGACAAAGGCAGGGTC
>JAGOIH010000174.1 GCA_017995755.1 Sedimentibacter sp.
AAACCAGACTTTTGGAAATTGAATGGAGTGCCTCAAGGACAGGATTGATAAATCCAATTGCAATTTTTGAACCTGTAGACCTTGAAGGGACAACAGTTAGCCGTGCCAGCGTTCACAATTTAAGCATAATGGAGGGTTTGGAGCTTGGAATCGGCGATACAATCAAAGTATATAAGGCAAATATGATAATTCCACAGGTTTCTGACAATTTAACCAGAAGCAATAATATTGAAATTCCCGAAAATTGTCCTGTTTGCAGCGGTGAAACTATAATTAAAAACGAGAATGACATTAAAACACTATACTGTGTCAATGATGAATGCCTGGCAAAGCAGATAAAATCATTCACTCATTTTGTAAGCAGAGATGCATTAAATGTGGAAGGCCTATCTGAAGCTACCATTGAAAAATTAATTGCAAAAGGATTGGTTAAGGAATTAGCCGATATTTTTCATATTGAGAAATTTAAAGATATAATTACCGGAATGGAGGGATTTGGCGAGAAATCCTTCAACAACCTGATTAATTCAGTAAATAAGGCAAGAAAAACCACTGCGTCGAGACTATTATACAGCTTTGGAATTGCAAATATAGGCTTGTCAAATGCCAAAATAATAAGCAGGAGATTTAGCGATGACTGGAAGAGAATCCAAGGAGCTGCATATGATGACCTGGTTGAAATAAACGGCATCGGTGAAGTAATGGCTAAGAATTATGTAAAATTCTTCAGCGATGAAAAAAAGAAAGTCATTGTGGAAGATGTGCTTAAAGAGGTGGAAATTGAAGTCAGCCCTAAAACATCTTTGTCACAGGTTTTTAAAAATTTTATTTTTGTAATTACAGGGTCTGTAGACCATTTTAAAAACAGGGATGAATTAAAAGCAGCAATTGAGGAAAGGGGCGGAAAGGTTACATCATCTGTAACTTCAAAAACAAATTATTTGATTAATAACGACAATTTATCAAATTCCTCAAAAAATAAAAAAGCAAAGGAATTAGGAATAGAAATTATCACTGAAGTGCAGTTTCTTCAGTGGATGAATACAGGCAGGAAAGAATAGGGGGAACTATGGCATTAAGAGTTTTACTGTACTTTGGAATTTTAGCTGTTGGCTGGTTTATCAGCAGCAAGGGAAAAATACATGAAAAACTGATAAAAAGAGTTGCTTCAATACAATCGCTTTTACTATTCGGACTGATTTTTACAATGGGTGTGCGGATAGGAATGGATGAGAAGATACTTTCATCCATCGGTCAAATAGGAACAATTGCAGCCCTGTTTGCATTGGCAACCACATCACTGAGTATTCTGTTTGTTTATGCAGCAAGGAAAAAGCTCATTTCCGACACAAACATAACAGGAGGCAAAAATGACTAAAAAGATATTGATTGCACTGGCCCTTGGAATCTTAGCGGGACTGCTTGTGATGCCTGATTCGGTATATGACAATACCGGTTTATTGATGGATATAGGACTTTGCCTCCTATTATTCTTTGTTGGAATAGATCTGGGAAGCAACAAGGATATCTTCAAAAATTTAAAAAAGACAGGCTTTAAAATACTTTTTGTACCAATAGGCACAGTATTGGGCAGTCTGGCAGGAGGAGTCCTATGCGGCATAATATTTGATATTGATATTTTCGGAGCACTTGCCATAGGGTCAGGTATGGCCTGGTATTCCTTATCTGCAATAATTATAACACCCATATCATCAGAGCTTGGAACAATTGCTTTCTTATCAAATGTTTTCAGAGAAGTACTGGCTTTTGTAGCAATTCCCTTTATTGCCAAAAATATAGGCTACCTGGAAACAATTGCAGCGGGAGCTGCCATAAGCATGGATACAGGCCTGCCCATGATAACAAAGAACACAAATCAGGAAGTTGCGGTAATATCATTTATAAGCGGGGTGATACTGTCATTGGCGGTAACGGTACTGGTGCCAATTTTTGCAGGCTTGATAGGTTAGAGGGTTTAATATATATTAAAGAGATTCATGATATGGTAGAACATAGAAGAAATAGCAGAAATTCAAGGAAGGGGACACACATTTATTATGACAAAAATATATTTTACCAGACACGGGGAAACAGTTTGGAACAGACAGTTTAGGTTTCAAGGTCATAAGGATTCTGAGCTGACAGATAAGGGAGTCCTGGCAGCAGAGCTTTTGGCAGACAGAATCGAAGAAATTGAACTGGACTATATAATTTCCAGTCCTTTGATGAGAGCTTACAGCACTGCTGAAATAGTAAGGGGAAAAAAGGATGTGGAAATAATAAAACATAATGGTTTAAAAGAAATAAATTTGGGAGTGTTTGAGGGCATGAGCTATGAAGATATTAAAAAAGAACATCCAAAATTGCTTGATCTGATCGAGAGTGATCCTATTAACAACCGTTACCCTAATGGAGAAAACCTGAGGGAATTTTACAATAGGGTTGTAGATGCATTTAAAGAAATAATTGAGAACTACAGAAACAAAACAACATTGATAGTTGCTCATGGAGGCACTATTAAATGCATAGAAGCATATATAAGAAAATTTAAGCTGAACAGTGACTGGATCGGAAACGTGGTTAAAAACTGCAGCCTTTCATATATAGAAGTAGATGAACACAATGAAATAAAAGAAATTTTCTACAATGACACAAAGCACCTGGAGGGAAGCGCAGCGTTAAACTAGTTTGTCCTGCTCCCATTTTTCATACCAATGTTAAATAAACAGCATAGAATTTTGTCGAAATTTCCCGGGAAAAACAGAAAAAAGCAGAATTTTCTTAATATAATGAAGGAGGTTCAGATGAGTAAGTTTAAAATTGCATTAATACAATCCAAGGTTTATGAGGATAAAGAAAAAAATATCGAAAACGCTGTAAATATGATAGAACGTGTTTCAAAGGAAGGTGCCGACATGGCGGTGTTTTCAGAAATGTTCTGCTGCCCGTACAACACTTCATATTTCAGAGAATACGGTGAAGAAGAAGGCGGATATACTTATAAAAAATTAAGTGATGCTGCAAAAAGCTTTGGCATTTATGTAGTTGCGGGAACAATGCCCGAGCTTAAGGAAAGTCATGTTTACAATACATCATATGTGTTTGACAGAAAAGGCGAAAAGATTGCCAGGCACAGAAAAATGCATTTATTTGATATTGATGTGAAAGGCGGTCAATATTTTAAAGAATCGGATGTTCTCTCCCCGGGCGGAGATGTAACTGTTTTTGACACCGAATTTTGCAAAATCGGTTTGGGAGTATGCTATGACATAAGGTTCCCTGAATTAAGCAGGCTTATGGTATTAGAAGGATCTGAAGTTATTATTTTTCCTGCCGCATTTAATATGACAACAGGCCCTGCTCACTGGGAGTTAAACTTCAGAGGAAGGGCTCTTGACAATCAGGTTT
>JAGOIH010000030.1 GCA_017995755.1 Sedimentibacter sp.
TATCGACATTTATTGATTTTACATTTTTATCAATTTTCTTAATAAATCCTGTAAGTGTTTTTCCGGGACCTATTTCTACAAATGTGTTCACACCGTCTCCAATCATCTTTCTGACGCAGGCTTCCCATCTTACAGGATTATACACTTGCTTTTCGAGCTTCTCTGCAATTTTGCTTATTTCGTAATAGAGGGTATCCACATTTGCTATAACATCCCTTAAAGGCTTCTTGAATTTAATTTTACTTAAATCTTCTTTTAATTTATCACCTGCAGGCTTAAGCATTGATGTGTGAAATGGTGCACTCACTTGAAGCTTTATGGCTCTTTTAATGTTAAAAGCAGGTGCTTTATCAACAGCATTATCAATGGCAATGCTTTTGCCGCCGGCTACTATTTGCCCCGGACAATTAAAATTTGCAGGTTCCAGCAAACCATATTTTCCTGTTATATCATTGCAGAAAGCAATTGCATCCTCATCCGTGCAGCCAAGAAGAGCAAGCATTCCTCCTTCCCCTAAGGGAACGGTATTTTGCATGTAGTTCCCTCTTTTATAAACTAACTTAACGGCTGTTTCAAAGTCCATTGCACCTGATGCAGTCAAGGCAGAATATTCGCCGAGGCTTAATCCGCCCATTACATGAGAATTATCATTCTTCTTTATAACTTCATAAATAGCAAGGCACACTGTCAAAAGTGCCGGCTGAGTTATTTTTGTAATACTAAGCTCTTCATCAGGTCCTTCAAAACACAGTTTTGTTATGTCAAATCCCAATGCTTCATTGGCCCTGTGAAATATTTCCCTGCTTTCCTTAAAATTGTCATAAAAATCTTTTCCCATGCCTGCATATTGAGCTCCCTGACCGGGAAAAACGAAAGCTGTTTTATTCATTCCTGTCTCCTTGGATAAATTTTAAATTTTTCAATACTTCTTCTGCTTCTTCAAACATTTCATTGATTATTTCCATACAGGTCTGCTCTTTCTTTACCAAACCAGCAATTTGGCCTGACATTACAGAGCCGTAATTAACATCACATTCAATAGCTGCCTTATAAAGTCTGCCTCTTCCCAATTCATCCATTTCCTCAATAGTTGCATTATTCTTTTCCAAGTCTTTATATTGAGTTACAAGCCTGTTTTTTAATACCCTGACAGGATGCCCTGTCTTTCTGCCTGTAACGGCAGTATCTGTATCGCTTGCTTTTTTTATCTTGTCCTTGTAATTTTGATGGACCCTGCATTCCTTTGCCAGAACGAATCTTGTTCCAACCTGGACTCCTTGTGCACCTAGGCAGAAGGCTGCCGCAATCCCCCTTCCGTCACCTATTCCCCCGGCAGCTATTACGGGAATACTGACAGCATCCACAACCTGAGGCGTGATGCACATAGTTGTAATCTCGCCTACATGGCCTCCCGCTTCAGTTCCTTCGCAAATTACCGCATCAGCACCTGCCTTTTCAAAATACCTGGCAAAAGCTACAGAGGGAACAACAGGTATTACCTTGATTCCTCTTTCCTTCCATACTTTCATATACTTCCCCGGATTGCCCGCTCCCGTTATTATTACTGGAACCTTTTCTTCTATTAACAATTCGCTTACTTCCTGTGAATAAGGACTTAAAAGCATTACATTCACACCAAATGGCTTGTCTGTCATTTCTCTGATTTTATGTATTTCTGCTTTTATTGACTCAGGAGGATTGTTGCCGGATGCTATTATACCCAGCCCTCCTGCTTCTGATACGGCTGCTGCAAGCCCTGCATCGGATATTTGTGCCATGCCTCCCTGAAAAATAGGATATTTTATATTTAATAGTTCACATACTTTTGTATAAATCATAATTCTCCTCATAGCAGAAAACGCCTTGCGGCGTCTTATTAAATTTGTTTTCTTTCTGTAAGGTAATTGACTATATCGCCTACTGTTATTAGCTTACCGTAATCTTCCTCTTCAATTACCACATCAAGCTCATCTTCAATTTTATTTATCAGTTCAAATAAGTCCAATGAGTCTGCTCCCAGATCGTCCTTGATTTTACTTTCTAAGGTGATGCTTTCTTCTTCCACGTCCAATTCTTCAACTAAAATTTCCTTAACCTTTTCTAAAATCATAATTTCCTCCATATAAATTTACTTTGATTGTTGTATTTATTTATCCTCAAATATTTTGACATTCAAAGTATAATACAATATAAATCCCTTGTCAATATATTTTTTATGACAAGGGACGTAGACTACCAGTTTGTTTTTATAGCTTCTACAATGCGGTCTGCGGCTTTTCCGTCTCCGTAGGGGTTTACGGCATTGGCCATTTTTTTGTATTCTTCTTCATTATTCAGCAGTATATTTAGCTCCTTGTAAATATTATCCCTGTCGGTGCCTGCTAATTTAGCAGTTCCTGCCTGTATGCCCTCAGGTCTTTCTGTTTCTCTCCTCACAACCAGGACCGGCTTCCCCAGTGATGGGGCTTCTTCCTGCACACCGCCTGAATCTGTAACAACAAGATAACATTTATTCATTAAATTTGTGAAAGGAAGATAATCCAAGGGCTCAATCAAATGAACACTTTCCATCCCCTTAAATATTTTATCGGCAATTTCTCTAACCTTAGGATTTAAATGCATGGGATAGATAATTTCAACATCCTTATTTTCTTCTGCAATATCTTTCAGGGCAGAAAAAATATTTTCCATGGGCGGGCCGATATTCTCTCTTCTGTGAGCAGTTAAAAGTATTACCTTTTTATTTTCGAAATCTATATTATTGATAATTTCTTCTTCAAATTTATAATTTTCATCTATAACCCAGCTTAATGCATCAATTGAGGTGTTTCCGGTTATAAATATTTTATTTTCGTCATAGCCTTCTCTTAAAAGATTATCCCTGGATGTTTTTGTGGGAGCGAAATGAAAATCAGTTAAAACTCCTGTCATCATTCTGTTTGCTTCTTCGGGATAAGGCGAATACAGATTGCCGCTTCTTAAGCCCGCTTCCACATGACCTATTCTCACCTGATGATAAAAGGCAGCAAGAGCGCCTGAAAATACCGTTGTTGTATCTCCCTGTACCAGAATTAAACCAGGTTTAAAATCCTCTATCACTTCTTCCAATCCTGTTAATGCCCTGCATGTAATTTGTGTAAGTGTCTGACCCCTTTCAAAAATATCTAAATCATAATCAGGTTCAATATCAAATATTCTCAGCACTTGATCAAGCATATCTCTGTGCTGAGCAGTTACGCAGATTTTTGATTCGAAAGTATCCTCATTTTTTTTGAGGGCTTTAACTATGGGGGCCATTTTCACTGCCTCCGGACGAGTGCCGAATACTACCAAAACCTTAATTTTATCCATCTGCTCTTTTCCTCCTATTTCGCAGGGTAATCCACAAATTCAAGGTGTGTTCCCACACCTCTAAACTCGCATTAATTTGGAATTCTGCGGCTTTGGCCTGCCGTCAATTTCACATTCGGGGACATTCCTCATGCCCAAATACTTGCTCTATAATAGTGGTGTGCCCAATACCTGCATCTCCGAAGAAATTTGGCCGGGTAATAACTAATGTTCTTTTCTCACAAAAAGCCCTGCTTTTTTAGCAAATAAAAATGCAATTATTACAACAGCAGTTGCAACCGCCAACCCGGTGAAGGGGTCTGCATCTGCTATTATTATTGATACTATTCCCAAAAGCATGCTTATAAAATACATTATTAAAACAGTCTGCCGCTGATTTAGACCCACACCCATAAGTTTATGGTGGAGATGGTCCTTGTCTGCTTCCATTATAGGTTTTTTATTTATATATCTTCTTATTATTGCAAATGCAGTATCCAGTATAGGCACACCCAGTGCAAACACGGGAACGGCCAATGCAATCACGGCAACACTCTTAACCATACCTAAAACAGATGTAACCGCCAGCATATATCCCAATAAGAGCGAGCCCGTATCTCCCATGAAAATTTTAGCCGGGTTAAAATTAAAAGGCAAAAATCCAAGAGAAGCACCTGCAATAATTGCACATTGCATCACAATGAAATCATAACCCAGCCTTGCTGCAGTAAATAAAAGAGTAGTGGCTGCAATGCTGGCAACCCCTGAAGCAAGTCCGTCCAGTCCGTCAATTAAATTTATTGTATTTGTAATACCCACTATCCAAACTAATGAAATAAAGAAGGACAGCCAGTCAAATAAGTAGCTTATGCCGGTTTGGGAAAGAGGGTTTGTGATAAAATGTATTTGAACTCCTCCCCCTAATGCTATTAATGCAGCAATAATCTGTATTAGAAGTTTTACTTTTGCAGAGATGCCGTACATATCATCAACAACTCCTGTCAGCATAATCACCGTTGCACCTGCCATTATGTGGTAGTTGGTTGAGTTGTGGGGCATGTAAACAAACATGCATGCCATTATTGATACATATATTGCAAGTCCGCCAAAGTAAGGCATTGGTTTATTGTGGATTTTTCTTGCTTCCTTTGGAAAATCCAATGCTCCCACCTTTATTGCAAGCCTTCTTGCCCATGGGGTCATAATAAATGATATAATAACAGCAGATATGAAAGCTATTAAATTGGCAGTCATCATTTTTCCTCTTCTTTGGAAATTTCTATATCCATTATTTTGTTAACCCTGATTTCATGTCTTCCGCCTTCAAATTCAGTTGAAAGCCATACGTCAACCATATCTTCTGCAAGCCCTATGCCGGTAACCCTGCCGCCTAAGGCAAGCATATTGGCATTGTTGTGCATTCTTGACATTCTTGCCATGTACTCATTGGTGCACAAGGCACATCTTATTCCTTTAACCTTGTTTGCCGCAATTGAAATTCCTATTCCTGTTCCGCAGATAATAATGCCCCTGTCCGCCTCTTTTCCTGCTACCATCAATGCTGCTTTTTTTCCGTAATCAGGGTAATCAACGGACTTTGTGTCATTGACGCCTATATCATTTATATCATAACCCTTTTTTATTAAGTGCTTCTTAATGGCTTCCTTCAATTCAAATCCGCCATGATCGCTTGCCAGTACTATCTTCATATTTCCTCCAGCTTATCTATGTTTTTAAGAATCTTTACTAATTCTTTTTCAATTTCATCCCTGCTTTTTTTATAAAAGGAGTAATCCTTTCCAAAGGGGTCATCAATGTCGGTGCCTGTTGATTTTTCCCCGCTTAATTTGGCTGCAAATTCCTTCAAAGTGAAAATATGAGGTGGGCTTTCATCTGTCCTGCGCTTAAAATAATCCTCAATGCCCGGTTTATGGCTTAAAGTCATTGTTAATATTAAATCCGCCACATTAATTTCATCAGACAGCTTTTTTGCCCTGTGCAGGCTTATGTCAATTCCCTTTTCCTCTAATGCCCTTATTGCTTTTCCATTTGCCCTGTCTCCCGGAAAAACACTAAGGCCTGCAGAAGAAACACCAATATTATCAATATTGTTTTTCCTTAGCATATCCTTGAATATTCCCTCTGCCATGGGACTTCTGCAGGTGTTTCCAGTACAAACAAATAAAATATTCATCCTATACCTCGATTATTTCTCCCGCTGACTTGCCCAGCCTGTTCATTATAGCCTTCCCCAGACCCTTTTCATCAACTGCCTCTGCAAGTATCACATCAATTCCCATATGGTCGAAATCTCTCAAGCCCTTAAACAAGTTTGACGAAATGGTAAGGAGTTTTGTTCTGTCTCCTATGCAAATATTTACTTTCCCCTTGTAAAATCCTCTCGTTTGAACAGTTGACATAATTCCAGCCTTAAGTCCCTTAAGAGTCAGCTTATCATAATCCTCATTGATTTTTTCTGCAACTTTTTCAATCTGCCCCTTATACAAAATAACCTTGGCCTTTGGAGAATAATGCCTGTACTTTTGTCCCGGTGATTTTGGAATAATTGCTTCTTCGCTTTTTATTATTGAAGGATCATATGTACATTCTCCAAGTACGCTTATAATTTCCTCTGCTGTTACTCCGCCCGGTCTTAATATCATGGGAATGTCGCCTGTCATATCCACAACTGTTGATTCAAGTCCGATATAAGTTCTTCCTCCGTCAATAATCATATCAACCTTTCCCATCAAATCCTCTATTACATGGGAGGCTTCCGTAGGGCTTGGACTGCCGGATGTATTGGCAGAGGGAGCTGCAATGGGTTTTTTGCTTTCCCTTATCAAGGCAAGTGCAATTTTATTTACAGGCAGACGTATGGCCGCCGTATTCAGCCCTGCCGTAATTTTGTCAGATAATATTTTCCTTTTATATAGAATCATCGTTAGAGGGCCGGGCCAGAATCTTTCAGCCAGCAGCTCAGCTTTTTTTGGTACTTCCGAAGCCAAACGGTACAATTCATCAAGCTCTGCAATATGTACTATCAATGGATTGTCCTGAGGACGTCCTTTTGCCTTGAAAATTTTATCCACCGCTGCATCATTTAATGCATCAGCACCTATTCCGTAAACCGTCTCTGTAGGAAAAACTACAAGACCTCCCCTGTTTATAATATCTGCAGCTTCCTTAATAATATTATAATCTATATTTTCAGGATCAACCTTTACTATTTTCGTAATTATGCCCTTTTCCATTATATACCTTCTTATTGAGGAATGTTCCCGAATAGTATTATATAACACATTAACTTTATGTACAAGAATTTACTGCTTAATAAATTTTAATTTCTGAAATTGAATTGCACGCATATACATATAAGGAAGGGGGACACCCCTCTAACAAGAGGCGGGCCTTTGGGGCCATAAGAAAGTTCCCGGTATGAAATCGACCCGCAGCGGGCATGGTGAATGTCTTTTTGCATGGAGGATTTAGGAATATCCCTGTCCTGGGAATACAAGGAGGTACTGTGAATATACTTGATTATATTATAATGGGATTTGTTTTTGGGGGAATCGGGACCTCGATAGGTGGATTGATTTCCGTATTGATATATAAGCCAAGCGATAAAATGGTTTCGGGAATTTTAAGCTTTGCTGCCGGAATTATGCTGGCGGTGACATCCTTCGACTTGATGCCTGAAGCCTATGAAATCGGGGGATTCTTCATAGTTACCCTGGGTCTTTTTATAGGCCTTATAATTGTATTTTTTACAAAGGACATGATTCCTGCGAATAAGCTGAAACAATATAAGGGTAAAAAGCTCAGTTATATAAAAATGAGCTTAATAATAATAATTTCCATAAGCCTGCACAATTTCCCGGAAGGTGTGGCAGTGGGCTCCAGCTATGTTTACTCAAATGATTTAGGTGTAAAAATAGGCATACTGATTGCAGCACATGATATTCCTGAAGGCATAAGCGTAGGTGTTCCCCTGGTTATGGCAGGGGCAGCCCCTTTAATGGTAATTATCATCACTCTTCTGACAGGCCTTCCTACTGCTCTTGGAGCCGTTTTCGGAGCATTGGCAGGAGGAATATCAGAATATTTCATAGCCTTTTGCCTTTCAGCTGCAGCCAGCAGCATGCTTTATGTGTCGGCCAACGAATTAATTCCTGAAGCATATCTACTTTATAACGGAAAAAGCAGCTCAATTATGCTGCTTATAGGTTTTCTGTGCGGTTGCTATATATCCTTTGGAATTTAAGGTATGGGGACACATCTCTATTCTGAGGTAAGTCTCTGCGGGCACGAGGAATGTCCCCGTCATTATGGGGACACACCCTACAAGGTACCATTCTATTTGATTTCAAGATCCAGATAAATTTTTTCATATACTCCTTTCAGCAGTGAGCCGATTGCCTCATTGTCCTCTTTCCTGAATCTTATGCTTATTCCACAGTCAGAACTTATGCTTCTCGGTACAGGTATGGTTTTATATTCAAGATTGTTTTTCTTAAGAATTGATTCCGCTTTCATGGCAAATGAAACTGATTTAAATGTCATGTAATTATATTTCATAGCTCTGCCTTACTCCATTTCATCCAAGGTAAGGCTGTAGCCTTCCAGGAATTCATCCATAAATATTTCAACTTCAGGCATATTCATGCTTTTTATTGCAGAAAGCAAAGTCTGCTTTGCTTTTAAAAATTCCTTGTTGCCCGATTTTTCTTCTTCCAGGCACTTAATATATGCGCTTATTTTATCTGCTGCCTTTATGGTCTTCCATATTTCCTTCTCTTCTTCCTTAGGAACCAGCACATCTTCAAACTCTTCTTTAAAATCACCGGGAAGCATATTTAACAGTCTTTCATTTACTGACAGCTCCACATCTTTATAAGCGGACTTAATTACAGAATTGTAATACTTTACCGGTGTGGGCATATCTCCCGTAAATATTTCCGACACATCGTGATAAATTGCATAAAGAGCTGTCCTTTCCGGATTTACTTCCATATTCAACCGTTTTTTTTGTATTACAGCCAAAGCATGGGCAATAACAGCAACATCAAGGCTGTGTTCAGATACATTTTCCTTATTGATGTTTCTCATCAAACCCCAGCGGTCAATATATTTCATTCTGGATATGAATGCAAAAAAATTAGACTTTTTCATATTATCACCTGCATATTCGGACATCTTAAATGTAAGTACGGTTCAGCACCCACAAGCAATGTCCTTTTAATACAGTAATTTTAGCAGATAATGCTCATTATATCAACATAAATAAATGAGATCCCCCAGTCTCTATGAACATGGGATTACATGTTGTCATCCCATGCAAAACTGTGAAATCTCATTTTTTCTAATGCCTCTAATAAATAGGGGTCGCTCGAAGAAATCGGGTTAGAGCATCTTAATTTATCAGCAGCTCATTGACCTTTTTATTTGTATCTATACTGTGAACCTGCATTTCATTCTCGGAGAATGTGTACAAATAATCCCCAATATAGATTATCCTTTTGATATTATCCAAATAGGAAGCAAATTCCGACTCATTGTGACTTATTGTACTTTTTAATTTTATGCTGTCATTGCTGATATTATATACATATGCCCCGTTAAAGTCGCTTTTATAATTTTCTGCCATCCTGCTTACCGGAAATGCCATCAATCCCTTATTCAAGGAAAACATCAGCGCCTTGTGATTGTACAGCAGTTCCGAGTACGTTCCCGCCTTCCCTATTACCTCCGTGAATGTTTCCTTTGGTCTATTAACATTGGAAACATCAAACATGGAAATTTTCAAGCCGCCGTTAACTGTTCCTCCCCATTGGTTTTCTTCTGTATCATAACCGAATCCCAGGATGTGGTTTTCGTCAACCATATGAAGATATGTGCTGTATCCAGGAATTTTAAGCATTCCTTTCAATTCAGGAGCTCTTGGATTTGATGTGTCAATTACAAACAGGGGGTCTACCTGCCTGAATGTAACCATGTAAACTCTGTCGCCTGCAAACCGGGTGCTGTAAATTCTTTCCCCTTCAGCCAAACCTTCCAGTTTCCCCAATGCTTTTAAGTTTTCATCCAAGATATATACATTGTTTTTGGATGTGTTCATCCACATTTCACCTGTGGTAGTTGCAATTCTAAAGGTGTTGTTATGCTCATCCATTGAGAACTGGTTGATTATGGTTCCCGGCACCTGGCCTTGGACAGCTGTGCCGATATTTCCCCCATCCAGCTTAAATTTATAGATTACCGTACTTGTTGTATATTCAGGATTAAACTCCTCCATCTGAGGGATTTCGTAATCGTATGAATAGTCTGTTACTGCAGCGTATAAATTATCCTTTGAAACATAAATTGTATCCGTACCTCCCAAGTACACATCCACGTCAGGTTTAGACACCTTGTCGGATAAATCAATTCCTATGGTGTACATGTATCTGGTGTCAATATAATTTGGAAAATACTTTATTTGGTCATATCCGAATTCATGTTTCTCACCCCTAAGCACATCAGTATAATAAGGAAGAGGTATGTCTATATCAATATTGTCATAGTACCTGTATCCTAAGTTGAGATACTTGTTGTTCACCAAATAAAAACTGTCATCAATAACCCTTCCTGACAAATAGTTGCCGTCAAAAAGATATTCTCTCTCAAGCACCGGTTTTTCAATATTTTCTATATCATAAATCAATACATCTGTCCTGTTCTCATCGTATCTTGGGGGCATTATCAAAGGTTTAGTCAGATCCGGGCTGTCGGCAGCAGGCTTTTCCATAATATAGTAAAAATTGTTCTGACCAATAACAATTAACTTATTTCCGGCAGTATATATTTCACTTATGCTTGTATTTTCGGGAACAAAAATTGTACTTACAACTTTGGGAGCTTTTGGATTTGAGTCAATTATCTTTAACCCCCTGTCTGTAATAACATATATGTATCTGCCGTCATTTTTTATGATATCCCCTTCCTGAACACCTTCAACCTGAACATTTGTATCAGACTTATCCATGTTGGAAGTACCGGAATTTTCTGCCTGAGTTTCCTGGACAGCAGGGGCTTCAGCCGCTGAGTCTTCGGCAATACCGCCAACCCAAGCTCTGTCCATCCAAATATAATTGTAAAGTTTTGAATTATACTCCAATAAAGCAATCAAATTTTCCTTTGTTCCAACGGTTGAAATTCCTTTATCAACAGGGAAAGTATCATTCTTTGTTATATAAACCGAGCTTGTGTTTCCGTCCCACCTCACTGTGTGTCCTAAATTTTCAGCTGCAAATCTAAGGGGAGCAAATGTCCTGCTGTTTATCATCCTGGTAGGCACATCGATATCCTTGATTATGCCGTTAACCATTACCTTGTCCTTGCCTAAAATCATTTCTATCTCATTATTGTCATCCTTAATTACCACTTCCAAAAGGTCTTTGTTCCAGTCAACCTTTGCGCCCAGTTTTTCAAAAACACCCCTTAAGGGTATCAGGGTCCTTCCATTCTCAATGAAAGGCTGTACATCGAAATCCACCTTTTCATTATCCACATAAACCTTTATGTCCTGAGCAAAAGCTGTAAAAGTAAAACATAAAACTAAAATCAAAGTCAACAAAATAATTTTATAAGTTTTCTTCATATATTCTCACCTCTCTTTTCTTAGACGAATTTAAATAACATCTTGTTCCTAATTATACCATAATATTTTTATTATAAACATAATAAAAAAGATGGCTGGTCACCATCCTTTTATGTGTATGTGCATTTTTTTATCTTGTATACTCCGCAGGGGAATCCATCAAATTTCTTTGCTTCAGCTTTTAAATGTGCTGCAGCAGGTTTCCTCCGGAACACTTGCATTCTTTCCGTTAACTATAATGTCATTTGCTTCACAGCGCTCAGCTTCATTATAAACACATTTTACAGCTGCGCATAATATGTCTGTATTGCTTTGGGGTTCATTTACTGAACTTCTTAATCCGGGTTTTTGTTCAATAAAAGTATTACAGCTGGTTGAACGGCTTTCATCAGCGTGCCTTCCGTCAACAGTTACCGACGAAGCTGTGCAGCCTAAACCTTTATTGAAGTAACAATTTGTTACGGTACACTTAATTTCTGCCATGGCATCTCCTTTCATCGATGGGTTTTCATAGTTTATCCCAAAGATGTTTTATTATGCCTCTTGTCTGTAATATGCCAGAAGTAAATCCACCATCCTTCCGTAACTTCTTAGTCCTTCCGGTTGATTGTTTGCTTTTAAATAGGTATCATTTACCTTATTGGCTGCATCTGCAACCTTTGTATCAAACTGTTTCCAGTAGCTTCTTGAAAATGCCACATCATTTCTCACATCATCGGAATACAAACTGTACAATCTTACAAACTCGTCATAATCTGCCGAGTTGAGAGCATTCATTGAATGTGTCAAAGCTGACATGGTAGAGCTGTAATAAAAATCATCGTACCCTGATTTAATGCCTGCCAAATATGCTATGAAGCTTGCTTCATCCTCCCTCATAAATCCTCTCAGGTGGACCAGCTCATGAAGGGTTGCTGAAGGAATCTGATAGGGAGGTGCGTCTACATTAACATTAGCTTCAAATGTATAAGGGAAAAACATACCTGTTATATTTAGAAAGGACATAACCTTTGACTGCCTGACAGGCTTAGGCAAGGGAAAACTGCCCTTCAGTATTTCATATTCTTCTGACAGTCTATTCATTGAATTTACGGCTCTTTCTGCAGTACCGTGATAATTATTATCAAATAGCTTTGCTGTACCTTTGTCAGTATCCAGCTTTGCCCTGTATTCATTGGCGTCCTCAATGAGAAGTTCACAAAGCTCAATCAATTCCTGGTTTGAAGATTCCTGAATAACTAAGCCGCTGTAATGGGTAAATCCATACCTGTAATAATTAATTCCGCAAAATAAAACAAACAAAAAAATCATCACTGATATAAAAGACGTAAATCCTAAAATATACTTCTTTATATAGTCCAGTGTTTTGTATTTTATGCTTTCTACTATGGTCACGGCTGTCAGAATAATTATTGTCATTATCAAGGCAAAGATTACCAGCTCCGCTGCTGATTCATGTGTCTTGAACGAAAAAATCCCAATGGTTTTCACAAAAAAGGGGTAGATGTTAATTGCATAGTATTCTGCATAACTAATGTTGTTTTTTACAAACATAGTAATGAAAACCGATATGGGAATCAGCCAAAGAAAAAACCATCTTCTTTTCATTGTCTACCTCTTCTAAAAGTATATACTAAATTATATCATAAATTAATATTTAATACACTGTTTTTTTATTCTTTATTACAAAAAACCCGAAAGTTTTCGGGTTAGTGTATCTCATATCCTGCATCTGTTACAGCCTTTGCCAGTACATCGTCAGCTACTTCCTTGTTTAACGTGACTTCTGCTGTCTTTTGATCTAAATCGACTAGAGCATCATCCACACCATCCACAGCTTTAAGAGCTTTTTCAACGGCTTTTTTGCAGTGTCCGCAGGTCATTCCTTCAACCTCCAGTATCCTTTTCATTTCATAATCTCCTTTTTCTCTTATTTTTTCCATATTCTCAACAATACAAATATTTTCATCGTTTTCATTGTTTTTATTGTTTTCATCTTTTTTTACAGCAGAAGTATTCTCTTTATTTTCTTTTTTTTCTTTTTCCAATTCTTTGTCTTCATGGTCTTCTGCGGCATTTCCATAATATACAAGGGTGTCTTTGCTGTGTCTTTTCGGTTTAAAAAACTTCAATCTCAATGCATTGGAAACCACTGATACGGAGCTTAAACTCATTGCGGCTCCTGCAAACATAGGATTGAGCTTCCAGCCTAATATTCCGTAAAATACTCCTGCCGCCAAAGGTATACCAATGGTGTTGTAAATAAATGCCCAGAATAAATTCTGTTTTATATTTTTTATTGTCGCCTTGCTTAGCTGTACTGCAGTGACGGCATCCAGCAGGTCGTTCCTGATAAGCACGATGTCCGCTGATTCTATGGCAACATCCGTACCTGCTCCTATGGCAATGCCTACGTCTGCCCTGGCAAGGGCCGGCGCATCATTAATGCCGTCGCCTATCATGGCAACCTTCCTCCCTTGTTCCTGAATTTTTCTGATTTCTCTTTCCTTGTCCTGGGGCAGTACTTCCGCAACGGCCCGTGTAATTCCCAGCTGTTTTCTTATTGCTTCGGCAGTTTTTTTGTTATCTCCCGTAAGCATTACAACCTCAATACCCATTGCTTCAAACTCTTCAATTGCCGCCTGACTTGTAGGTTTAACAATATCGGCAACTGATATTATGCCAAGCACCTTGTTTTCATCTGCAAAATATAAGGGGGTTTTTCCTTCATCTGCAAATTTTATGCTTTTTTCTTCAAAGCTTCCAATATCTATTTTTTGCTCCTTTATTAAGCGTAAGTTGCCAAGATAATATTTTTTATTGTTAACATACGCTTTTAACCCTTGGCCGGGAATTGCTTCAAAATTTTCTGCATCATACAGGTCTAAATTTAACTGTTTAGCTTCTTCGACTATTGCATCGGCAAGAGGATGCTCCGAGCCCTTTTCTGCAGAAGCTGCTATCCTTAACATTTCCAATTCATCAATTCCATCAGAAACAAGGTCCGTAACTCTCGGCTTGCCTTCGGTTATTGTACCGGTCTTATCCATTACCACCGTCTGCACATGATGAGCTATTTCCAGCGCTTCAGCCGATTTAACAAGAATTCCGTTTTCAGCGCCCTTTCCTGTGCCAACCATTATTGCAGTGGGCGTTGCAAGTCCTAATGCACATGGACATGAAATAACCAGGACAGCTATTCCTATGGATAGGGCGAACTCGAAATCTGCTCCCGAAATCATCCATGCTATTGTTGCCAAAAGGGCTGTTGCGATTACTACAGGAACAAATATACCGCTTATTTTATCAGCCATCTTTGATATGGGAGCCTTTGATGAGCTGGCTTCCTCAACCAATTTTATAATCTGAGCTAAAGTAGTGTCATCTCCCACCCTTTGAGCTTCAAATTTAAAGAAACCGGATTTATTGATACTTGCACCTACCACCTTGTCTCCAGCCTTCTTTTCAACAGGCATGCTTTCACCTGTGAGCATTGATTCGTCTATTGATGAATTGCCGAATATGATTGTGCCGTCAACCGGTATTGATTGTCCGGGCTTAACAATTATAATATCCCCCTTTACTACATCTTCAACCGGAATTTCCCTTTCAATTCCGTTTCTTTCAACCAATGCAGTCTTTGGTGATAAATCTATAAGTTTTCTTATGGCATCTGAAGTCCTGCCCTTTGCCCTTGCTTCCAAATATTTACCTAATGTTATCAAGGCTAAAACAACAGCGGCAGATTCAAAATATAAATCCATCGAAAACTGCATAACCATGTCCATGTCCATATGACCAAGACCATATCCGATTTTATAAATGGCATAAATCCCGTAGGCAGCAGCTGCCGATGTACCTATTGCAATCAATGAATCCATGTTGGGCGAACCCTTGAACAGGGTTTTAAATCCAACCTTGTAATATTTGCTGTTAACAATCATTACAGGTAGGCAGAGTAAAAATTGAGTAAATGCAAAAGTTAAAGCATTTTCCGTCCCGTGAAATATTCCCGGCAAAGGCCAGTTAAGCATGTGCCCCATTGAAATATAAAATAAGGGTACAGCAAAAATTAATGAAACAATCACTCTTCTTTTCATTTCTTTAATTTCAGATTTATCATCCTTGGCTTCAGATTTCACTTCTGCTTTCTTCTCCATGACAGAAGAAGCACCGTATCCGGTATCTTCAACAATCTTTATTATATCCTTATCGCTTAATACCGTATCGTCATATTTCACCGTCATACTGTTGGTGAGCAAATTTACATTTGCCTCTAGAACACCGCCGGTCTTGTTTATATTCTTTTCTATTCTTGCAGAACATGCTGAGCATGTCATGCCTGTAACATCAAATTTTTGTGTCTTCATCAGAGTCACTCCTTATTAATTAGAGACCTTGTTGATTATTGAAATAATTTCATCGATTTTTTCATCTTCATTTCCTTCATTAAAAGCTTCTTTTACGCACATATGCAGATGGGCCTTAAGTATTTCATTGTTTGCCTTTCTAAGTATTGACTGAACTGCCAATATTTGATTTGAAATATCCACGCAATACCTGTCCTCGTCAACCATCTTAGAAATACCTTCAATTTGACCTGCTGCAGTTTTTAACAATCTATTTATTTTATCCTTATCAGCCTTCACTATTCTACCTCTTCTTATTTCAACTTTTTTACCCCGCCCCCCCTGTGGGGGGTATATTTATAATAAGCCTTCTTGTTTAATATGTCAAGAGAAAAAACACAATACTTGAATGTTTTTTTTATGATGTTATAATTAAGGGAAAAGGGACTATTGTCTTCCTGGGCACAAAACTAATGCGTGTTAACGTGCCAATATATTGTGCTGAATTGAAGATTTTCAAAATCTCATTTTATGTATACTTTTTGCTGTTTTTTATCTATTATACAAATACAAAAAAACTTAAAGGAAGGTTGTTATGGATAGAAAATTTATTGAAAAATTCGGTTTAAGCTTACCAAGATTAGGCTACGGCTGTATGCGG
>JAGOIH010000175.1 GCA_017995755.1 Sedimentibacter sp.
ATCAGGTTTCTTGCAAACCTGCCAAGGCTGCTTCTGTCAATAAAAAATTTCATGACTGCAAAGCCCTGTAAAAGCATTGCCATAAATATTATAATAAATAGATTCAGCTGAATAATACCAACATTAATATTCAACAAATTCAACAAAAATGATAAAAGAAGCAAGCCAGCCATTGCAATCATAAAATTTCTTGGAAAGGTAAAATAACCTATACCCTCGTGCTGTTTAACATTTATTGAAAACCTCAGTGCAAATTTGCTGGCAACCACATAATTAATATATGATGTGATTACCGATGCTGCTATCAGGACTGCAGGAAATATATTAGTTATAATATAATTCATCATAGGTGCCATTTCTTCAATATCCTTTATATACCGGTCTATCTGGCCGGTTCTGTATTGGTCAGGAATATTGTCGAATAAACCTCTGGACATTTCAAAGCTTTGGTCATACATCTCTGCAACTCTTTCGATGAAGTTTATGCCCATTATTAAATCTAAAAGTAATATGTAGATAACAAATGATATCATGTAAGCAGCCGACCCGTACAAAATTGTTTTGTTTGCATCTTCGTCCCTGCATACTCCATAAGTAAGAGCAATTGCCAAAGGTGTATATAAAAGCAAAAATGCAAGTCCCGTCTGTATTCCCAAAAGCATGGAAATTATCAAATCAGAAGCAATTAAAGCTAAAATTGAATATTTAAAACCCTTCCGCCTGCCCAGAACAATTGCAGGAGCAGGATAAAAAAACATTAATAAAGTAATAAAAGATGACAAATAAGCAATTATAACCAATATGCCGGTTATCATTGCCGATTCTGTAATGTTTGATGTTTTTAAGTTTCTGTTCATCATTACCTCTCATATCTAATTACAATATTTTACCCCATAAACAGCTTAAAGTCAAAAGCTTATTTCAAGGTGGCATAATTTATTTGTAAATATATATTATTTTTGCTATAATAGTGTAGAATTTAATAAATATATATTAATAGGGGATGTATTATGAAAAACAATCTGCTTACAGATATATTAAAAAATCAGGTTACTCCTGCATTAGGCTGCACCGAGCCCGGGGCTGTTGCCTATGGGGTAGCCATAGCCAAAGAAATACTTGGGTCTGAAGTAAAAAAGCTTAATATCGAAGTTGATAAGAACATACTGAAAAACGGATTCAGCGTAGGCATACCGGGTACAAACGAGCACGGTATCATATTTGCGGCTGCCCTGTCCCTGGTTATAGGCAAATCGGAATATTTACTTGAAGTACTTAAAGATGTTGATGATAACAGTATAGAGAAGGCAATTGAAATTGTGGATTCAAACATTATCGAATTGAAGCTGAAGCCTAATACTCATGGACTGTATATAAAAGCAGAGGCAGTCGGCGACAAGGATACGGCAGAAGTTATTATCCGGTATTCCCATACCAATATTATTTTTGAAAGAAAAAATGAACAGGTCTTGTTTGAAAAAGCTGATAGTTCTGATACCTTGGAAAAGAAACCAAAAAATGAAATAAAATTTGAGATTAAGAACTTCGCTATCGACGAGCTGATTGATTATGCAGATAGGGTGCCATTAGATGAGATTTCCTTCATTCAAAAGGGAATTGACATGAATTTAAAAATTGCGGATGCAGGTTTAAATGAAGGTCAAGGCGTTGGTTTGGGCAATTATATGTATAAAAAGGCGGGAGATGTTTTCACCATGGCTAAGGCATATACCGCTGCTGCTTCAGAGGCCAGGATGTCGGGATACCTTCTGCCTGTAATGAGCAGTGCAGGCTCAGGCAATCATGGTCTGGTGGCAGTAATTCCAATATCCTACATAGGACGGGAACAAAACGTTCCAAATGAAAAAATCCTCCGGTCTGTAGCCTTAAGTCATTTGATAACAATTTATGTAAAAGTATATCTAGGAGCACTTTCACCTGTATGCGGCTGCGGAGTGGCAGCAGGAGTGGGATGTGCAGCAGGCCTGACATACATGCTGGATGGTGACAAGGAGCAGATTAAAGGCTCCATAAACAATATGATAGCAGGGGTTTCAGGTATGCTCTGTGACGGGGCAAAGCTGGGATGTGCCTATAAACTGTCCATATCAGTCGATGCTGCAGTCGATGCTGCAAAAATGGCTCTGGAAAATATATATATACCTGAAGATAACGGTATTTTAGGCTCCAGTGCCGAAAGCTCAATACAAAATTTAGCCAGGGTTTCAAATCTTGGGATGGACAATACGGATGAAGTTATCCTTGATGTCATTATCAATAAATGCTAGACAGTAAATACATAATCTTAAATATTAGAGGTGCATCATGAAGAAAAGAATCTCCCTTTTCCTTGCAGTTTTAATGGTAATACTTTCATTTACTCCCGCTTGGGCTGTTGAAATCGACGAAGAAAAATTCAGCCAGGATGTTGAATTTATGAAGAAGGTAATATATTTTGTACTTGACAAGTATCAGTACCAGGTGACCGAAGAGGATATCATGAATGGTCTTTATGACGGATTCTTCAGTGTTTTGGACGACTACAGCACTTACTACACTCCCAAGGAATACCAGGCCTTGCTTGAAGATACTGCCGGGGAATTTTCCGGTATAGGTGTTCAAATTATGGATATAAACGGACAAGTTGTGGTAGTTACTCCTCTGCCCGGTTCGCCGGCAATAGAAGCAGGAATCAAAGCCGGCGACATAATAAAAACCGTTGACGGTTATGAAATTACAGGACTCACCTCGAGCCAGGCATCCCTGCTTATAAGGGGAGAGGAAGGAACACCTGTGAAAATCGGAATTCTTCGCGGAAGGGAAAGCCTTGCCTTTGATTTGATAAGAAGTACAATAGTAACAAACAATATTGAAGTGAAAATATTGGATGATAATATTGGATATATGAAGGTTACCGGTTTTTCCGAGAACACAGCTGAGCTTGTAGAAAAGGAACTCAAGCTGTTCGATGCGAATAATGTTGAAAAAATTGTAATAGACATGCGTAATAACGGGGGTGGAACATTGCAGTCTGCCGTTGATCTCTTGAATTTTTTTGTTACAGAGGGACCAGTAGTATATGTTGATTATGCAGCCGGCAGGGAAGATGTTTATGAAAGCACCTTGAAAGAACAAAAATATGAGATAGCTGTCTTGATTAACGAGGGAAGTGCCAGTGCAACAGAAATATTTGCAGGTGCAGTCAAGTACAAAAATGAAGGAATTATCGTGGGCACAAAATCTTATGGCAAAGGTGTTGTTCAGTCCTTGTATCCCTTGATTGACGGCAGCGGAGTGAAATTTACAACTGCAGAATACTTTTCCATTGACAAAACCCCTGTACATAAAATTGGAATCACACCGGATATTATTGTGGAAAACGGAA
>JAGOIH010000176.1 GCA_017995755.1 Sedimentibacter sp.
GCTTCCTTGGCTGCCAGGAGCACCGTATAGTCTTTTGGCACGCTGACATTTATTCCGTTTATAGTTAAATTTACTTTATCCATAATACACCTCTTTCTACTTCCTGATAATTGCATGGAACGTACAAGCATCCATACAAGCACCGCACTTAATACACTTGTCCTGATTAATTACATGAACTTCCTTCACTTTGCCTTCAATTGCTCCGGCAGGACATAATCTCGCACACTTGGTGCATCCTTTACAGTCCATGGTTATAATATATTTCAAAAGTGACTGGCAGACACCTGCCGGGCAGCGTTTTTCCTTAACATGTGCTTCATATTCATCTCTGAAATACTTTAATGTTGATAAAACAGGGTTTGGCGCTGTCTGTCCCAAGCCGCAAAGTGAAGTTTCCTTGATATTTATAGCTAGTTTTTCCAGCTTATCAAGATCCTCCATGGTGCCCTTTCCTTCAGCAATCTTGTCTAACATTTCAAGCATTCTTTTTGTGCCTTCCCTGCAGGGTGTACATTTGCCGCAGGATTCATCAACTGTAAAATCAAGGAAAAACCTTGCAATATCAACCATACAGTTATCTTCATCCATTACTATCATACCGCCTGACCCCATCATAGAACCGGCTGCAGTAAGACTCTCATAATCTATAGGAGTATCCAGGTGATCCTTGGTAAGGCATCCTCCTGATGGTCCTCCTGTCTGAACTGCCTTGAATTCCTTGCCGTTAGGACATCCTCCGCCTATATCATAAATAACCTCTCTCAAAGTTGTACCCATGGGCACTTCAACAAGACCGGTATTATTTATCTTTCCGCCTAATGCAAATACCTTTGTACCCGGTGATCTATCGGTACCGAAGCTTTTAAACCATTCAGGGCCGTTGAGTATTATTTGAGGGACATTTGCCAATGTTTCAACATTATTAATAACCGTTGGTTTTCCCCACAACCCTTTGTTTGCAGGAAATGGAGGCTTATTTCTGGACATTCCTCTTTTGCCTTCCAATGATTGTAACAAAGCTGTTTCCTCTCCGCAGACAAAAGCTCCTGCCCCCAGCCTTATTTCCACATCAAAGTCAAAACCTGAATCAAATATATTTTTACCCAAAAGACCTAATTCCTTAGCCTGGTTTATAGCTATTCTCAATCTTTTAACCGCTATCGGGTATTCTGCCCTTACATATATAAATCCTTTTGTGGCTCCAATTGCATAGCCGGCTATTGCCATTGCTTCCAATACTGCATGGGGGTCGCCTTCCAGGACGCTTCTGTCCATAAATGCTCCCGGGTCACCTTCGTCAGCATTGCATATTATATATTTCTGGTCTGCCTTGTTGGGTGCTGCAAAACTCCATTTTAATCCTGTGGAGAAACCGGCTCCGCCTCTTCCTTTTAACCCTGAATCCCTTATAAGCTTTATTACTTCATCTGGGGTCATTTCCGTAAGAACCTTGCCCAGCGCCAAATATCCGTCTCTTCCTATATATTCGTTAATATTTTCCGGATTTATAAGACCGCAGTTTCGAAGTGCAACCCTCTTTTGTTTTTTGTAAAAATCCACTTCGCTTAAAGCTTTTATCTTCTCATCCTTTGCACTTTCATCATATAAATACTTTGTGACTATTCTTCCCTTCAGTAAATGCTCTTCAACTATTTCATCAACTCTGTCAACAGTCATTCGTGAATAAAATGAACCTTCAGGATATATTATTACAACCGGTCCTGCTTCACAAAGACCGAAGCATCCGGTACCTATTACCTGTACTTCATTGTCTAAATTTACTTCTTTTATTTTTTCAATAAATCTTTCCCTAATAAGGGCCGAATTAGAGGAACTGCAGCCTGTCCCTCCGCAAACCAACACATGAGATCTGAAAATCTTCATAACCATCCTCGCTTTCTGCTGTTAATTTTCTGAACCTATTGTATATTCAACTACAACTCTGTTATTAACCAAGTGTTCGGATACAATTCTTTTCGCTTTTTCAGAGTCAACATGAATGTAGGTTACTTTTTCTTTGTCGGGCGCATAAACTTCTACTATTGGCTCATAGGTGCACATTCCTATGCAGCCTGTCTGTACAACCGAAACATTGTTTAGATTTCTTTTTGCAACTTCTTCAACAAATGTTGAAAGAACAGGTCTTGCTCCCGCAGAAATCCCGCAGGTTGCCATGCCCACAACAACACGAACATCTTTCCCTGTATTTCTCATTTCAACATTCTTAACTGCTTCATCTCTTAACTTTTTTAATTCTTCCAATGACTTCATAATATCCCTCCTACTTATATTTTCCCAGTATTTCAGGTATTTTTTTAGGCTCTAATTTTCCGTATACATCCTGGTCTATCATCATAACAGGAGCAAGACCGCAGCAGCCTAAGCATCTTGTAGCTTCAAGAGTAAATAAATTATCCGGCGTAGTTTGTCCTACTTTGATATTAAGCTCTTTTGACAGCTTATCCATTATCAGTTGAGAGCCTTTTACATAACATGCTGTGCCGAGACATACTCCGATTTTGTGCTTCCCCTTAGGTTCAATGGCAAATCGTGTATAAAATGTAGCCACACCATACACTTCTGCTAACGGAACATCTAATTCGGAAGAAATAAACTTTTGAACTTCAATAGGCAAGTATCCGAATATTTCCTGAGCCTCGTGCAAAACCGGCATTAAGTTGCCATTTACACCCTTAACTGTTTCAATGTACTCCTTAAGCTCAACAAAGTTCTTTTCATTTGCCTTTACATCAAGTGCTTTTGTCAAAATAAACTACCTCCTCATGGCGTTTTCTTATATGAGAATATTATATATTTTCGTTAATAGAATGTCAATTCATTTAAAAAACATTTTTTAAAGTATGCAAATTTGATAATATAGTTACTTTTATTAATACAATATAGTTTTACTTATGCCTTTATTACTATGTTTAATAATATGTTTGATAAAGTTACAAAATATATATTCGGCAAAAAATAAAAAAGAATCATTAGTTAAATAAAAAACAGAAAAAAGACTCTGATTATAGGAGCAGGTTATAAGAATTATAAGGGCTGCACCTAGTCTTCAATTTTTAAGAGGTCAAGTATTCTGTTAAGATCGTCGTTTCCTGTGTATTCGATTTCTATTTTCCCTTTGTTTTTTTTGTTTTTAATATTAACCCTTGTGGAAAATTTTTCAGTCAGCATTTCCTCCAAATATACTATGTATTTATCTTTTTCAGTCTTTTTGCGTCTTGGCTTTTTAGAAGTACGCACCAGTTTTTCTACGTCTCTCACGCTTAAATTATCTCTTATTATTATATCGGTTATTGACTTTTGCTTTTCCTTGTCAAAGCTTAAAATAGCCC
>JAGOIH010000031.1:0-10648 GCA_017995755.1 Sedimentibacter sp.
ACACCCCAACATTTATTATAGAACCATTATTTTAAATCGTTCATATATGTTGAAACATAATTTTTGTCAACTGTTACAACAGCAAAGTATGTTTCATTTTTATCCTGTACATGTTTTTCTATCAAACTCACAAGTTCTGATGATTTAATATCATAGTCCACAGGTAAAACAACGTCAAATATCAAATTGGTGTGAGTCTCTCCCTTGACAACCCTAAAATCATGCATGGAAAGTCTTTCATCAATGGACTTAACTATTTTATCCGTCATGCCTCTCAATCCATTCATTTCCTCATCATCTGTAATTATGGGGTCTAAATGAATTACAAGATTGATATTAAGCTCTTTCGCAAATTCTCTTTCTATATTGTCGATTAAATCATGGGATTTTAATATATCTTCCTTTGCATCAACCTCTGCATGAACTGTCGCAAAATGTCTGTTAGGCCCATAATTGTGAACTACCAGGTCGTGGGTATTCAGTATTCCTTCATAGGACTTAATCTTATTTTCTATTGATTCCACAAACTCAGCATCGGGCATTTCTCCAAGCAAGGGATTCAATATGTCTCTTAATATGTCAAAACCCGAATATAATATGAATAAAGCCACTAACATTCCCGCATATCCGTCCACCTCATAACCTGTTAATCTTTGTATTAATACCGATAACAGTACAACAGACGTGGCTATCACATCATTTTTTGAATCTGCCGCGGCAGCTTTAATTGTTGAGGATGAAATTTCTTTGCCCATTTTATTATAAAATAAACTTAGCCACAACTTAGTCAATATGGAAATAACCAGCACTACCGTCATTTCTATTGAAAAAACTATTTCTTCTGGATTCATGATTTTATTAAAGGATGATTTTATAAGCTCCACTCCAACCAAAATCACGGCAATTCCCAGAATAAGGCCTGTCAGGTATTCCATTCTTGCGTGGCCGAAAGGATGATCCTTGTCAGCAGGTTTACCTGAAATTTTAAATCCTATAAGAGTAATTACCGAGGATGCACCATCTGATAAATTATTTACTCCGTCAGCCAAAACAGAAATACTGTTAAATAATATTCCTGTTAAAATTTTACTTATACTTAATAAGGAATTTACAATTATTCCCGTAATGCTTGAAACTGTGCCATAGGATTCTCTTACCTTATGATCATTGACATTTTCATAATCTTTAATAAATTTTTTAATAATAAAATTAGTCATTATATTTCTCCAATGATATGGTTATTTTAAACCTTATCAATTATTGCATTATATTTTTCATTATATTCATCTGAATTTAATCTATTCGCAGGGTAATTCATCAAATTAATATGCTCTTGCATCACACAAATTTGGCATTGCAGTCCGCGGTTAATCTGTAACACGCAGGGGAATTCGCCGGGTAAGGTCAATAAAGGTCATAAAAATACCTGTGGGAATTTTCCCACAGGTATAAATTTACTACACAATAATATTTTTGTCAAATTAATTTCCTTCTTACCTTACCTTACGCCTTTATCCGATTAGTCATTCTTTATTGCTGCCCTTAGATTCATTTTCCTTTAACATTTCTCTGTATTCTTTTATTTTTGCATTTATCTCCTTGACTGATTCATAAAGCCAGTCATCCTGATTTATTTCATGCCCCAGGTCTGCCGAGTTTGCTGCTTCCTGAAGTTTCCTTATTAAATTGAATTTTCCGGGTGTAATCTTCAATTTCTTAGCTTCATCAACTTCTTGTTCTGTTACCTTTATTACATTTATATTATAATTCTTTTTTTCGGATTTGTTTTGCTTTTCCGGTCCCCGTTCTTCCGGTTCTTCTGTTTCCTGTGCTGCAGATTCTCCTTTATCTTTTGTTTCTTCTTGTTCTTCCGATTCTTCTTGTTCTTCCGATTCTTCTTGTTCTTCCGATTCTTCTTGTTCTTCCGGCTCTTCTTTTTCTTCGGGCTTTTCCTGCTCATCTGATTCCGCCGGTTTCTCCGGTTTCTCAGGTTTCTCCGGTTTTTCAGGTTTCTCAAGCCCAGGGTTTTGGTTTGCTTGAATTTCAGTGTCTGTTTGTTTCAGTGTTACTTCTTCATAGAAGGCAGTCCGCAGTTTTTCAGAAAGCATGTTTGTTTTTTTCTCTGATTTGCTCAATGCTGCAACTATTACCCCGTCTTCCTCGCCTTCAATAATATAACCCTTATTTTTTAGTTCAATTAACACACTTCTTACTGCACTTTGAATTTCTTTATTTTTCAAACCGTCAATATTTATATCTTTTGACAATTCCTTTCCGTCATCATTATAGGCCCTCACAGTAAGCACCCTGTCAAATCTGTTGATAAAGAACTCAAAGGATGGATCCACATCTACGCTGACATATGAATAAGGGGTCAGGTATGCCCAGGCCGGTGTTATAAAGATCATGATTGCAGCAGCTGCGGCAGCTGTCATCCTGATTAACCTTCCGCTGTTATTTTTTATTATTATTTCTTGACCTATGTAATAGTCCTTGTTTCTTATTTTAGAAACAACCCCGTCATCTGACAATACTGCTGCATGATTTCCTTTAATTTCAACTATTATTGCTTTCATCTTCCAACTCCCGGCGAATATATTCCAAATAACCTGCTAAATTCGGAAAATCTCCCGACATTATTTCCACTGCTGCTATTATATATTTTCGATGGCGTTCCAACATTTTACGGGGTACCTTTGTGCTTTTTTCAATTATATTTAAGGGCAGCTGCTTCCTGATTTTTATTTCATTTATTATTATGGGATTTTTTATTAAATAAGCAACGGCCTTTGCGCAGGACCTTTTTGTTTTCTGAGATTTAGGCGAGCATTGGACCAGATCCATAAATGAAAAACCATAATCGGAGAATATTTCATTGATAAGGGCAATTTCCATCTTAGTTGAATTATCCTCAGCAATGGAGACCTTTTTTACAATTTCAGACTGCATGGAGTATTCTTCTTCATCCTGTGAATCAGTATCAAACAGCGAGGGATTTACTGAAATTTCATGTGCATACCTTGACTTGCTGCGCATAAAATCAATCATCCGCCTTCTTATTACTAATTCTGCAAAGTTCAAAAAACTGCCTTTACCGGCAGAATAATTTTCAATTGCTTCAGTAAAAGCAGACAAGGCTATTGACCACTCATCATCACTTTTTGAAATATATCTTCTGGCAGCCGATGACGCACATTTCAGCATAAAATTTTCATATTGAGCTATCAGCTTATTCATTGAATCTGCATCATTTTTGGCTTCAATTGCAATTTGGTCCAAATCACTCATATACTTACCCTCTATTAGCTGCAATTACAGATTATTATAACATTCAGACCGTATTATTACAATATTTCAAATCTTACAAATTTCTTAATCCCCCTACTTCTTAAATAAATACCAGGTTTTCGTATCCAGCTCATATTTAAGTTCAAAAATATCCTTACCCTTATGGAGGCATACAAATACAATCCTTTTATTGCCAACGATATTCTCTTCATATGTCTTCATTATCTTTTCAATTCTCACAACTTTATCATCAATCCTGAATTTTACAGGCTCTATTTTCCCGTCTGTATTAAATACAGCCATTACTTTTATAGGCTCATTTATTATTTTCATAGTCCACCTCTATAAAATACTGGTCATGCCCGGATATTCATCATCGGGATATCCTCCCAGGACAGGTTTTAAATCAGTGTTTGCAAAAACCCCTCTTATAATTGAATTATCACCATACTTAGCCCTTACCTCATCTACCGTCTTATCTAATATTTCATTCTTAAAGCTTAATTCATCCTGAAAAAAATTAATCTGCTTAAAACTTGAAAATTCCAAGTCTGATACATGGACTCCCAATGCCCTTACAGGCTTGTTATCCCACAATCCATCAAATAAGCTGCATGCAATCAAGTAAATGTCTCTTGTACAGTCCGTAAAATACATAATTTTTCTCTGTTTGATTTTAAAACCGAAATCCTTGTCCTTGATACTTATGCTTACAACCCTGCAGTACATACCTGCTTCTCTCAATCTCCAGGCAGTCATTTCAGTCAGGCTCAGCAGTACAACATGGGCTGTTTCCCTGTCTGTAATATCAAATTTCAAGGTGCTGCTGTTTCCTACGCTCTTAATCGGGTCCTTTTCTTTAAAGGTTGAAATATCTCTCCCCCAGGCATAATTGTAAATTAACCTGCCGTGGGATTTAAGCATGATTGCAATTAATTTATAATCTGCATTTGCAAGCTCTCCGATTGTATAAATTCCCCATCTGTTTAATTTAGGCCTGGTTCTTCTTCCCACCATAAATAATTCCTCAACCGGCAGGGGCCACAATTTTTCTTTTATCTCCTCAATGAACATGGTATGGCACTTGTCAGGCTTTTCCAAGTCTCCTGCCTGTTTTGCAAGAAGCTTGTTTTCAGAAATTCCTATATTTACTGTATAGCCGAATTTATCCCGGACACCGTCCTTTATTTTATAGGCAAGCTTAACAGCCTGGTCTCTGTTTATGTCCGTAAACCTCAGGAAGCATTCATCAATGCTGAAAACTTCCACATCGGGAGTATATTTTTTCAAATATTCTCTCAAAGCCTTGCTTGCTCTTACGTAAATATTGTAATCCGGAGGTATTACAAGCAAATCAGGACACATCTGCCTTGCTTCCATAAGAGACATTCCTGTCTGGATTTTGAATTTCTTGGCAGGAGTTGATTTTGCAAGAACAATTCCATGGCGGCTTTGTTCATTTCCGCCGATAACAGCCGGCACTGTCCGTATATCTCTTTCTATTCCCATTTGTTTTTCATATGCAGCCGTCCAGCTTAAAAAAGCTGAATTCACATCAATATGCATTATTATCTGCCCCATCAACTCCGCCTCCTTGCTGAAACAGGTACTTTCCAGGTGTCTTTTTTGCTGCGGCACGTGAATATCCCAGCTTGTTTTTTTGTTTTTCGAACATTTGTTCTATTATTATACCACAATTTTTAAATTTTAAAAGCCTTTTTTAAAATTTTTTATTAAATTTGGGTTACATAAAAAAAGTTCTGTAAACCCTAATAATATGTGAAAGTCAAAAAAGAATTGTATCTGAAAATTTGAGTTTACATAAAAAAAATTCTGTAAACTCATCCCCCCGGGCATAAAAAAAGATTGGGGTTTACATAAAAAATTTCTTGTAAACTATACCAATCATATATTCTAATTTTGGCAATTGTTTTTTCCTTTCTCAAGAATTAAAAGAACCTTCCCCCAAATCTTTATTTTTTAAAGTTCTTATCGTGGATTATTTTTAATCCTTTAAACAAAAGCTCGGGATCAAATATGTCAATTTCTGAGGTTCCGTCGGATATAAGCCTTCCGAACCCCCCGGTTGCCACAACCTTTATATTATCATTATGCAATTCTTCTTTTATTTTTTTAATAATATATTCTACCTGTCCTATGTATCCGTAAACAAGCCCGGCCTGCATGCTTGCTACAGTGTTTTTTGCAAGAATTGTATCCGGCTTTTTAATTTCAATTTTCGGAAGCTGTGCAGTTCTTTGCCACATTGCATCGGCAGAAATCTGAATCCCCGGAGATGTAATGCCGTATTTGTATTCTCCTTTTTCATTTATAACATCATAGGTTGTTGCCGTTCCAAAGCCTATGACTATCGTGGTATCGCCCTTTGAGTATAATTCATGGGCTGCCACAAGCCCCACAATCCTGTCGGCTCCTGCTTCTCTTGGGTTTTCTATCATTATTGTAATCCCTGTTTTCACTCCGGGTCCTACGACAATGGGCTCTATGTTAAAAAACTTTTTGAGGGTATTTTCAAATGAATGCATTACATTGGGCACAACAGAAGACACTATTGCACTGCTGATGTTTTTATGGTCAATGCCATTGTAACTTAATAAATTTACTATTGAAATTCCATATTCATCGGATGTTTTTTCACTCTTGGTGACCATTTTCCAATTCCCGACAAGCTCATTGCCCTTGTAAACACCGATTACTATATTTGTATTGCCTATATCGACAACTAAAACCATGCTTTCACTCCTAACCGTTAATTCTATCATTCCTAATCTTTCCTCATCTCGTCGATGGGCTTGGTTGTAATCTGGCTTCTGTCAATATTCAATATCATTATTGCTTTTTCCAATTCTTCATCAGAGGAAACTTCAATTTCAAGATAAGGTTTTGCGTAGGTTTCTTCATCCCAGGTATCAATTTCAAACAATATATTATCATACATATAGGACCTGCGATGTTTGTAGCCGGGCCTTTTTTGTTTATAACCAAGTATCTCGATTATTTTAGCGGCACTTTCCCAATTGGAAAGGTCTGTATTAACTTCTTCATTAATCCTTAAGGAATCCCTTTTTAAGTTTCTTTTAAAAGTCATTGTATTAATTGTTTCACCTGACAAATTATTTTTAGTAATCCTTATTCTCAAATAAGCGTCGTAGGTTTTTTTCAAATAATAATCGTCTGTATCGAATCTGTAGTTTATTTGGTCTTCATCCTTTACAAGAACAGCTCCAATATCGATAAGCTTTTTTTCTATTTCTTCCTTGTCTATATTTAAGACCTTAACTTCCCGCTCTCTCATTTCGCCCTCCGCCTAAATTTATGTAATTATAACATATATATCGAAAGTTTTAAACATTTATTATTGGATGTGCAAACTATTTGAATATTGTCATTTACAATGATATAATCCAATTAATAAAGGGAGGTGATATCTTGGAAATCAGCGCCGGCAATCTTTTGAAAGTCATTAAATTAGCTGCCCAGATTATACTTGAAAACGGAGGGGAAACATACCGGGCAGAAGAAATAATACAATACATAGGAAGGTCCTTTGATGTGGAAGAAATAGAATCAATAGCCACCCCTACGGGCTTTCACATTACAATTTCTGTTGACGGGGAAGACAATTACACATTGGTTAAAAGAATACACAAAAGGAAAATTGATTTACATAAGTTAAATGATGTAAACAATGTTTCAAGGCAGCTTTCAGAACATTCAATAACCTTGAATGAAGCATTGTCAAAACTGCAGGAAATTGAGAGCCGTCCGGATTCAGCAGTAAAGTATCGTGTACTGTATGCAGGTTTGTCTTCAGCCTTCTTTACTGTCTTGTTCGGGGGGCATGCAATTGAATTTTTCACGGCTCTTTTTGCGGGAATTATGGTTTTCATGGTGTCAAGACGTTTAAATAATTTACATTCCCATCAGTTTTTTTCAAGCATTTTTTCAGGGCTAATAATAGCATACATAGCAATATTCGTAACATTTTTTGTAAAAGAAGGAAGCTATAATAATATAATTGTCGGCTCCCTAAAGCCTCTTTTGCCGGGTCTTGCAATGATCAATTCAATTCGTGACACTATTAGAGGAGATTTGATTTCAGGTATGGCAAGGGGAGCGGAAGCTTTGCTGGTCGCGTCATCTTTGGCGGCAGGAGCGGGAATTGTCGTCTACTTTGCTTATTACACAGGAATATTATAGGAGGACTCATCATGATTAATATAATTTTAGATTTAATCTTTTGCTTTGCAGCAACATTATTTTTTGCACTTACAATAAATTCTCCTAAAGAAATCTTAATACATACATCTACAGCTGCATCAATAGGTTATGTCATATATGCTGCATGCTCTGCCCACATAAATATTACCCTTGGATTTTTTGCAGGAACAGCTTTTGTTGCCTTGATGGGTGAAACTTTTGCCCGCAAATTTAAAATGCCTGTAACGATTTTTATTTTCCCTGCAGTCCTTCCCATAGTTCCGGGCTTTGGCCTCTATGAAACAATGCTGGCTTTTGTTAAAAACGATATCCCATCAGCGCTTGAAATCGGGGCTGCTACTACATGCAACATAGCTGCTATGGCAATAGCTATAGCATTAGTAAGCATAGGAGCTGCTAAAATGAAATCTGAAAAAGTTAATTAATTTTGTTTTAAGTATTTTTTTCGGGGTATAAGGATTATATTGAAGAATATAAAACTAGGAGGTATTATTTTATGTGTAACAGAGGAAAGTTTTTTATCTGTGAAACTTGCGGAAATTTAGTGGGGCTGGTGCTGGAAGGCGGCGGAGAATTGGTATGCTGCGGAGAGCCAATGAAGGAACTTGTAGCAAATACCAAGGAAGCTGCTTATGAAAAACATATACCGGAAATAGAAGTTGAAGGCAGCAAAGTAACTGTAAAGGTTGGAAGTGTTGAACACCCCATGGTTGAAGAACACTATATCCAGTTTATCTACCTAATAACTAAAAATGGCGCTCAGAGAGCATGCTTGTCTCCGGGAGAAAAACCTGCAGCTGTATTTGCCCTGGTTGAAGGCGATGAAGTTGTTGCAGCTTATGAATACTGCAATCTTCACGGACTCTGGAAGAAAGAAATATAATTGTTACAAGGTTTATAAGTCTCTCCTTAATGATTTTTTTATAAAAAAGGATTTGAATCCCGATTCAAATCCTTTTTAAAATATTTATTGAGGGGTCATCTTTTATTTATATGGGGTTCGCCTTTTATTCATACAGGCTTCGTCGGGCATCACGCAGTCTCATTCACCAAAATATTTGCTCCTTCCGTCGCATATTTTGGGAATTCGTTGCGAATGACCTACCGCTATTTTTCTCTCCCTTCGGTCAGAAAAATAGGGTTAGGGCATCATGATATTGTTGAACCGCCGGGCATGTCTTCCAAGGTGGATACCACTGAAAGCTTCTTCCCTTTTTCTGCCGATAAAATCATGCCGTTGGATTCAACCCCTCTCAGGGTTACCGGCTCTAAATTATAAACCATTACCACTTTTTTACCCACCAGGTCCTCAGGTTTATACCATTGTGAAATGCCTGAAACCACCTGTCTTGTTTCTTCGCCTATTTTCAATTGAAACACAAGGAGCTTATCTGCGTTTGGATGTCTTTCAACCTTGATTATTTCTGCAACTCTCAGGTCAAGCTTCTTAAAATCCTCCATGGTTGCATAGTTGACATCTTTTGGCTTTTCCGGTGTTTCTTTCGTCTTTGCAGGTTCTTTTGAATGTTTAGCCTCATTTATGTTATTGATTTCTTCAATTTTCTTTGCAGTATCTATTCGTGCAAATAAAATTTCAGGTGTTCCTACCTTTTGTCCCGGTACCATGCCGTTAAACTGCAGGAGGGAGTCCCAGTCTTTTTTGCCTGTATTAAGCTGCTTTAGTATTTTCCCGGATGTTTCCGGCAGATAGGGTTCCAGAAGCGCTGCTGCAATTCTTATGGATTCCAAAAGATTGTATAAAACAGTCCCCAATCTTTCTTTTTTGCTTTCATCTCTGCCAAGAATCCAGGGCTGTGTTTCATCGATGTACTTGTTGCTTCTTCGAAGCAGGGTGAATATTTCATCGATGGAATCGGAGACTTTAAGTTCATCCATTTTCTTTTCAACCTTCAGGGCTGTTTCAAGAGCAAGCTTAATTAATTCATCATCTATAGGCTCCGGCGCTGTAGGAGCTGAAATCACTCCTTCGAAATATTTATTTGTCATTGCTATTGTTCTGTTAACCAAATTGCCTAAAATATTAGCCAAATCTGAATTGATTCTTTCTATTATCAATTCATAAGTCAGTGTTCCATCAGAAGCAAAGGGCATTTCATGAAGGACGAAGTACCTGATTGCATCCACTCCGAACAAGTCTACCAAATCATCAGCATAAATAACATTTCCCTTTGATTTGCTCATCTTGCCTTCGCCCACCAACAGCCAGGGATGACCGAAAACCTGCTTGGGAAGCTCTACATCCAATGCCATTAAAAGTATAGGCCAATAAATAGTGTGGAATCTTAAAATATCCTTGCCGATTAAGTGTACATCTGCCGGCCAGTATTTCTTGTAAAGATCACCGTGGTTTCCATCAGTATCATATCCCAGGAATGTGATATAGTTGCTCAATGCATCTATCCAAACATATACAACGTGGCCTTCATCAAAGGTAACGGGAATACCCCAGTCAAAGGATGTTCTTGATACGCACAAATCTTGGAGGCCGGGCTTGATAAAATTGTTAACCATTTCATTTTTTCTTGATTCCGGCTGGATAAACTTAGGATTTTCTTCAATATGCTTCATCAATCTATCCGCATAGCTGCTCATTTTAAAGAAATATGCCTCTTCTCTTGCCATATAAACATCTCTTCCGCAGTCAGGGCACTTGCCGTCTACTAACTGGGCATCCGTAAAAAACGCTTCATCAGGAGTGCAGTACCATCCTTCGTAGTAGCCTTTGTAAATGTCTCCCTGGTCGTAGAGCTTCTTGAATATTTTTTGCACAGTCTTAACATGTTCGGGGTCTGTTGTTCTTACGAATTTATCATAAGTAGTATTCATTAAATCCCAAATCCTTTTAATATCAGCAGCTACCTCATCAACAAATGCCTGTGGTGACTTGCCTGCTTCCTCAGCCTTAAGCTGTATTTTCTGTCCGTGCTCATCTGTTCCTGTTTGAAAATATACATCATATCCGTTCAATTTCTTGAATCTTACAATACTGTCGGCAAGAACTATTTCATATGTATTTCCTATATGAGGTTTGGCTGATGTATATGCAATTGCGGTTGTTAAATAATATTTGCCTTTATTCATGTATTTTCCTCCTTGT
>JAGOIH010000031.1:10748-15771 GCA_017995755.1 Sedimentibacter sp.
AAACGCCTCTTAGCATAAGCTAAGAGGCGAATAGCGCGTTACCACTCTTTTTTTGCACATATTTCACAACATGTGCCTCAACAGGTTCAATTAAACCTTGTATTATAACGTATACTAACGTCGTACCCTAACTCCTGTGCTCAGGTACAAAGCTCCAAGGCCATGTTCGTTTTAAAACCAATCCCCGGCTTCCACCATGCGCCGGCTCTCTATATCATGATTTTAAAACTACTCTTCTTTTCATCGCTTAAGTTATTATGTATTTTCAATAGATAAACTATACATAAATAACTTATTTTTGTCAACTAAAAAATTAATTTAATGCATTTTACTATAGCGACAATTATCCCGATTATTATTGCCGGAATCAGCAAAAGTCCTATTCCAAGAGGGATTAATGCAAGAATCACAATAAAACCGATTATTGCCCCAAAGAATGTGAAGATAACGTTAAGCAGTACAACACCGACTTTCAACGCTGCTCCAATTAATACTATAAATAAAAACAAGCCAATAAGTATATCCATTTCTACCTCCATATTTTAACTTGTATAAGATTTCAAATCATTTGTCATGCAGGAATGTCTTATTAAAGAATATCCCTATATTTACATAGTACACATAAATAATTCAAAATCGATTAATGCTAAATTAAAAAATGATTAGAAATGAAGGTTCTGCAGTTTTACACACAATTTTATTTGTACGCAAACTCAATATAAGTTTGCCGCCGGTCAACTATCTCCTGTTCATAAAATTTTCAATGTCATCGACTGACTTGATTATATCATTTGATAAGTTAACTATTCCTTTTTTTGTAACCCACACATTATCTTCGATTCTTATGCCTGTTCCTTCTTCTTTTATATATAGTCCCGGCTCCACGGTATAAACATTGTTTTCCTGGATTGTTTTGTCTCTTCTTCTTAAATCATGAACATCAAGCCCCAGAGGATGACCAATGCTGTGATAATAATATTTGTCAACCTCCGAATCATCCTTGATTAAATTAAGCACTTTTAATTCCTTGGCGAAATACTCCTTAACCTTATTGTTTACATCTGTTTCGGATGCTCCCGGGTGCATGGCTTCAACTGCAACATTTTGTGCTTCCAAAACCACCTTGTAAATATCCTTCTGCCTCTTTGTAAATTTACCTTTTACAGGATATGTCCTTGTAATGTCGGAGGCATAATTATTTGACAGTGCACCAAGGTCAAGAAGAATCATATCGCCTTCCTGCATTTTACGCTGCAAATCAACATAATGCAATATTACTGCATTACCTGATGAAGCAGCAATTGTGGCAAAGCTTGGTCTTGAATTTCTCAGCATCAGCTGGTACTCAAAATCTGCCCTTGCCTGGTATTCAAACATGCCCGGCTTTAAACTTTTCATTACAAATTCCAAAGCTTCCCTGGTATGTCCTATGGCAGTTTTAATTTCTTCAACTTCTTCCTCTGACTTGCTGCTTCTCAGCTCAATCATAATATCCAATGAATTTTTAATATTTACTGCAGGGTATTGAGCTCTCATCCAATGAGCTAAACTTCTGTAACAATCATAAGGCTCATCTGCATCTGTTATGTATGAGAAAATATAGACATTGTCAGGTCTGTCAACAGACGACAGCCTGCCGGAAAACTTTGAAAGAAAATCATTTCTGTTTTCAAGAGTTTTAATGCCTGATGCCTCAAGGGCTTCTTCCTTTCTCATAAGGATGCCGTACCATTTTTCAAAATGCTCATCAACGGGGGGTATGTACAGTGTTTCTTCTGTCCTGCCTCCTGTTTTGCTGATTACCAAAACCATATCCTCTCTGTCTATTCCCGTAAGGTAAAAGAAATTTCTGTCAACGGAAAATGAATACTTCTGGTCAGCACTTTCTCTGGGTGCCTTTCCTGAAAAGAATACAGCTGCAGAATAATCCTGCATTTTTTCTGCAAATTTTCTTCTGTTGTTTATGAAAAATTCTGTTTTCATTTATTCCTCCATATGTTTTGGGACATTTCTCCGAAAGACTTTCCCTGAAGAAGAGGTCTGGTTTGTCCCCATTCATCTGACTCGTTCAACCGCCCTTTTCCAGCCACTGTATAATTTATCTCTTTCATCGTCATTTATTGCCGGTTTAAACCTTTTATCCATATTCCAATTTTGGATCACTTCACCCTTTGACTTCCAAAATCCCGCAGCAAGACCTGCAAGATATGCTGCGCCAAGGGCAGTTGTTTCTGTTATCTCAGGTCTTTCAATATTAACATTAAGTATGTCTGACTGAAACTGCATCAGAAAATTATTTGCAGATGCTCCTCCGTCAACCTTTAATGCTGTTAAATTAATTCCTGAATCATCAATCATTGCTTCAATTACATCCTTTGTCTGATATGCAATGGATTCAAGAGCTGCCCTTATAATATGATTCCTGCCAGCACCCCTTGTGAGTCCTACAATCGCTCCCCTTGCGTACATATCCCAGTATGGAGCCCCAAGCCCCGTAAATGCAGGAACCATATAGACTCCTTTTGTGTCTCCAACCTTATTTGCAAAATATTCTGAGTCAGCTGCATCATGTATGAGCTTAAGCTCGTCCCTGAGCCACTGTATTGCTGCTCCTGCCACAAATATGGACCCCTCCAGGGCATACTCAACCCTGCCGTTTAAACCCCATGCAATTGTGGTAATAAGGCCCTTGCGGGACATAACCGGCTTTTCTCCCGTATTCATAAGCATGAAGCATCCTGTGCCGTAAGTATTTTTTACCATTCCCTCCTGAAAACAAAGCTGGCCGAAAAGAGCAGCCTGCTGGTCTCCTGCAATTCCCGACAGGAGTATTTCAGTGCCGAAAATCTCCATCTTTGTATTGCCGTATGTTTCTGATGACTGCCTGACTTCCGGCAATATTTCATGAGGTATGTTCAATATGTCGAGTATCTTTTCATCCCACTTCAGAGTTTTAATATTGTAAATCATAGTTCTTGAAGCATTGGAATAATCGGTTATGTGGACCTTCCCGCCTGTGAGATTCCACATGAGCCAGGTATCCACGGTCCCGAATAAAATATGACCCTTTTCGGCTTTCTCCCTTACTCCTTGTACATTATCCAAAATCCACTTTATTTTTGTCCCTGAAAAATAAGCATCGATAACCAGTCCCGTATTTTCTTTGATGTAGGGCTCTAAGCCGGACTTCTTCAACTCATCGCAGATATCTGAAGTCTGCCTGCTTTGCCAAACTATTGCGTTGTAAACAGGTTCTCCTGTATTTTTATCCCAGAGAATTGTGGTTTCTCTTTGATTTGTAATTCCTATGCACGCAATTTCTGAAACATTTATATCCTTTACGGCTTCCTTTGCAGCATTTATCTGGGTTTCCCATATTTCCAAAGGGTCATGCTCAACCCATCCGGGAGCAGGATAAATTTGAGTGAATTCCTTTTGAGACATGCTTACAATTCTTCCATTTCTGTCAAAAAGTATTGCTCTTGAACTTGTTGTGCCTTGATCTAAGGCAAGAACATATTTCTTTTCCATAACTCTCCCCTTTCCAACCGGGACACTGTCCCCCTGATATATGAGATTACGCAGCTCCCATAATCTTTCCTTTTTCTTTTTTATTGTTTTTGTCCTTAAGTGACTTGTTTCCTTATAATCTCAGTCTGAATTGTTATGTAAACCCTTTCTTCTTACTATTGTACACCCTTTTTATTCAATTTTAAACCCTTATTTTCTCCCATATATTGTTATTAATTTGGCAAAGTAAAAATTATTTGTCACTATCTACATAATTCGTGTTGAATATTTAACAATAATACTATATCATTAAGGTAAGTATAAAAATTAGGAGGAATTAATGAAAAGATTTGTATTTGTGTTAAGCTTGATATTGCTTTTGGCATTATCATCTGTAACAGCTTTTGCAGATGAAGTTGTCATAATAAATATCGATTCTGACAAGGTTGAATTTACTGAAGTGTTAGGTTTCCCCTTTATCGATGAAAACAACAGAACTCAGGTCCCATTCAGAGCTGTCCTTCAAAAGTTCGGTGCTGAAGTTGATTGGGACAATGAAACAAGAACCGCGATTGCAACAAAGGATGGAATAGTTGTAAAGGTTCCGATCGGTGAAAGTTACATACTGAAAAATGACGAAAAAATTGATGTTGATACTGCTTCAAGAATAGTAAATGACAGGACCTATCTGCCCATAAGAGCGGTCATTGAAGCTTTCGGCTCAGATGTTGAATGGGACGGAGCATTGAAGACTGTTGTAGTGACCACAGAGCCTGTTGATGCTAAAGCCTTGTATTTTGCAGCAAACGAAAAATCCTATGATTGGAAAAACTATGATATTAATGCAAAAATACATATGTCCATGGATGTTCCCGATGATGCGGGAAGCGTTCAGCCCTTCAGCATGGATATGAATATGTATATGTCAATGTTCATGGAGCCTTTCAAAGCAAAAATTACTGCTTCAATGCTTGTACCGAGCATGGAAGAGGAAGTCCTTGTCCCGATGGTGAAAATGTACATGACAATTGATGAAGAAGGTATTAAGCAGTATATAGGCATGGCTGACGAAACCGGAGAGCTTGAGTGGATTAAGCAGACAACGGCAATGGGAATGCTGTCTGACCTTATGAAATATGACGAAGAAACAATTGCCAAGAATAAAGAAATGATTGAAGAGCATACAGAAGATGTTAAATACTTCGGCAAATATGTTGAAGATGGAAAAACCTTATTAAGACTTGAGTATACACTGTCAGGAGAAATATACAAGGATATTTTTGCTGAAACTTCAGAATTAATGCCTGAGCCTGCAACCGAAGAGGAAAAATTGGCGGTTGAAATGCTGGAAGGATTTGCAGATATTGAGTTGGGAGATTTGTCATACATAGTATATATTGATGAAGCTACAGGTGAAATGGTTAAAATGGAAATGGATTTAGGCGGCATGGTTGTATCTATGCTGCAAGGCATGACGGAAGCATTAGGTGTACCTGCTGAGGAGCTTGAAGCT
>JAGOIH010000032.1 GCA_017995755.1 Sedimentibacter sp.
TCATCTTACAGTCTCGTTGCACAATTTTGTTTGCTCCTTGTGTCGCACAAAATTGGCACTCGTTGCGAATGACCTACCATCCATCTGTTCTTCGCTTTAGCTCGAACATATGGGGTTAGGTCATCTTACAGTCTCGTTGCACAATTTTGTTTGCTCCTTGTGTCGCACAAAATTGGCACTCGTTGCGAATGACCTACCATCCATCTGTTCTTCGCTTTAGCTCGAACATATGGGGTTAGGTCATCTTCCCGTAAGACGCTGTCTTTTTTTCATTCTTGAGTAGCTGTATATTCCAAGACCTATGAGTGTTGTTACGTATGGCAGCATTTGTACCAATTCATGAGGCCAGGCTCCAAGCTGCAAAATGTTTGAAAGCGCCTGTGCTGCACCGAAGAGCAAGGATACCAGAAATGAGCCTATGGGTGTATTTCCTCCCATGGCACCGGCAGCCAGTGCAATAAAACCTCTTCCTGCGCTCATCCCTATGGTAAATTTGGTCATGTATCCTCCGGAAAGGAAAAAACCTCCCATTGAAGCAAGAACACCGCTTAAGGTTAATGATATGTAGCGGATTTTGTCAGAACTGATACCCACAGATTCAGCAGCGTCTTTGTTTTCTCCGACTGCTCTTATTTTAAGCCCCAAAGGAGTCCGGTAGAGGAAAATATGAACGACAGCCACCATTATCAGTGAAACATAAGTCAGAATATTCTGGTTGGATAAAACCTGACCCAAAAATGGAATATCTTTTATAATCGGCAGGGTTACCCTTGGTATTATTAAGCTTGGAATTGAAGAAGAAATACCCCTGTCTCCCGATACGTACAGAAGTATGAGTATGGTTGCCCCGTTGGCAATAAGGTTTATTGCAATTGCTGCAAGTATTTCATCTGTTTTCAGTCTGAGCACAAAAAATGCTAGGAAGAATCCTATGAAACCTCCCACTGCCATAGTAGCCAAAAGTCCCAGCCATGCACTTTGGAAAGCCGCACTGAATATTACTCCAAAAAGTGCCGTGAAAAGCATAATGCCTTCCAATGCCATATTGATAACTCCGGATTTGGATGCTATACAAGAAGCAAGTGCTGCAAATAATATAGGCGTTGTTGCCCTTAAGGTTGCATTTAAAAATTCCGGTGAAAAAACCGCTTCAATTATCATATTATTCACCTTCCTTTTCAACTAAGGCTGCCTTTGCCTCTTTAGAAATAATTTTGTGTTTATACTTGCTTAAGAATTGCTCTGCCACAACCAGGAGGATTATTATGCCTTGTGTTATTGTAACTATTTCTGTAACCACATCCGTGGACCGGGACATAATTGACGCCCCCGTTCGCAGATATGCAAGGAAAAATGCAGCAAGGGGAACATAGATGGGGTTTTTCTTAGCTAATGTTGTAATAATTATAGCATCCCATCCATAACCTAAAAGTGATGTCCATGTGAAACGGTTATACATTCCAAGAAGTTCCACTCCTCCGCCGATGCCAAAAATAGCTCCTCCGAACAACTGAGATACCAATGTTATTTTTACCACATTTATTCCGGAATACCTGGCAAACTCTCTGTTTTCTCCTGTTACACGTATTTCATAGCCTAATTTTGTCTTATACAAAAAAATATATCCAATCGCTGCCGCCGCTAATGCTATAAACAAGCCTACGTGAATTCTTGTTCCGTTGAAAATTGTCCCGAGCTGAGTAACTGAAGGCACGGCAAATGAAACTACGGCACCTGCTGCGGGGTCTCTTAAAATATTCGATAAAACATAAGTTGAAAAGTATAGAACCAAATAATTCATCATCAGGGATGAAACCAACACATCTGATTCTGTTTTTATTTTCATCAATGCAGGAATTCCCGTTACTATCATGCCGCATAATCCTGCAATAAGAATTGTTGCTATGGGGCTTATTACCGGCGGCAAGGCAGTGTTTAAAGCAAAGTATGTTGCCGCCAGGCCTCCCAGATGAAATGCTCCTTCGCCAGCCAGGTTTATTTCATTGGCGGCAAACATGATGCTTATTCCCACACCTGTAAAGATTAAGGGTATCATCGCCTCTATGACATTGCCGAAACGCCTCTGGCTCTGCAGGGGACCTGTGAGAAGCTGAACAATCGCTTTGACAGGCTCATCGCTTGTAAGAAAGATTATTCCGAATGATATTAATAAAGCAATGAATACAGCCAGCAGGGTTCTAAGTATGTTTAATTTTGTACTACTGTTCATATATTATACCCTCCAGTCTGTCATCCTTTTTTATACCCAGCATGTATTTGCCAAGTTCAACTTCAGTTACGTTTTTAACATTGTTAAATACACCTGAAAACTGTCCTTTGTAAATAACAGCAAGTCTGTCGCTTAATTCCAGCACCTCGTTCAAATCGGCAGATATTAAAATTATGGCACAGCCTGAATCTCTGAAATCAAGGATTCTTTGCCTTATAAAGGAGGCTGCTCCCACATCGATGCCTCTTGTAGGCTGATTAGCAATTATTATGGCAGGGCTAGTGGAAAACTCCCTGGCAACTACAACCTTCTGAATATTTCCCCCTGAAAGCATGCCAACGCTTTGCCTGTAGGACTTGGTCTTTACCCTGTATTCTTTAATCAGCTCATTGACTCTGTTTTCAATTTTTCTGTTCTTAAGAAGCACCTTTCCGGAATACTCGGTCTTGTGATACTGGTTTGTAAATATGTTATCCATTATATTCATGTTCCTTGCACAGCCGTAGGTCATTCTGTCTTCCGGTATGTGAGCCATTCCCAAGTCTCTCAGCTCCCTGATTGAATATTTCTTTGCATCCTGGTCAAATACTTTTATTTGACCCTTGTACTTTTTTGAAAGGCCTGTAAGAACTTCCACCAATTGTCCCTGGCCGTTTCCTTCCACCCCTGCTATGCCGAAAATTTCTCCTTTCTTTACATCGAAGGACAAATCATCAACTCTTTTTATTCCTGTAGTACCTGTAACACTCAGGTTCCTGACCTTTAACACAGTGTCCTTTAATTCTGCCGGTTTTTTATCAAATGTAGTGACAACATCTCTTCCTACCATCAGCCTTGACATTTCAGCAGTTGTAATATCCTTTACCAGGTATGTACCCTTGCTTCTTCCGTTTCGCATTATGGTTGCCCTGTCGCATATTTCTTTGATTTCATCCAGCTTGTGAGAAATAAATATGATAGTGTGGCCTTTTTCTTTAAGTTTTTTCAACTGAATAAACAGTTCCTCCGTCTCCTGGGGAGTTAAAACCGCAGTCGGTTCATCCAATATCAAAATATCCGCCCCCCTGTAGAGGGCTTTTAATATTTCAACTTTTTGTTTTAGCCCCACGGGAAGCTCTTCAACCCTTTCTTTAACATCAATATCAAAGTTATATATGTCTGCTGTTTCTTTAGATAGTTTAAAAGCCCTTTCCTCGTCTATGAAAAGTTTGTTCTTTTTTGGCTCCATTCCTAATACAATGTTCTCTGCAACAGTCAATGAAGGTACAAGCATAAAATGCTGGTGCACCATTCCTATGCCTTTTTTTATGGCGTCCAGGGGCGACTTTATATTTTCTTTTTGCCCGTTTAGAATTATTTCTCCCTGCTCCGGCGATTCAATACCGAACAATACCTTCATCAAGGTGGATTTTCCTGCTCCGTTTTCCCCTAACAGGGCATGAATTTCACCCTTTTCCAATTCAAATGTAACATCTTCAACAGCAACTACCCCATTAGGGTAAATCTTCATAATGTTATTCATCTGAAGTACTTTATCACCCATTTTCTACTGCTACCTCCGCTAAGTAAAGTAGGAGGACGGCGTTGATTCCAACAACCCCGTCCCCCTTCCGCTTATTGTACTGATTCTTTTATTGCTTCAACTTCTTCGGTGGTTTTGCCCAAGGCAGTATCAACAACTATCTTCCCGTCTATGATATCTTTTTCCAATTCGTCGATTCTCGTCCTGATATCTTCCGGCAGCATTTCTTCATAGTGAGCATCCTTTACCAGATTAACTCCCCCTTCTTTAAAGCCAAGGGATTCTGCACTGCCGTATGCCAATTTGCCTTCCAGGTCAAGTTTAATTGCTCTCATAAGCGAGTTGCCTACATTTTTCAGTGCTGATGAAGGAATAAATTCTGCCTTGTCAGGCAGTAGTGCCGCCTGGTCAGAGTCAACTCCAAATGCATATCTCTTTGCAACTTCAGCTGCCTCAATCTGTCCTAAGCCTGCGGCCCCTGCCACATTGTACCCAACATCAACGCCGCCGCTTTGGTACTGAACCAGAGCTATATCCTTGCCTTTTGCTGAATCCCAGAAATCTCCAACATAACCTATTGCAACCTTGATATCCGGCTCAACATGTTTGGCTCCCTGTATATAACCCAGCAAGAAATCATTGATGATAGGATTTTCCATTCCCCCCAGGAAACCTATAGATTTAGTTTTAGGATCAACCATAGGCAGTCTTTCGTCGGTTGTCATCATTGCTGCTGCTGCACCTACCAGGAAGGAAACTTCGTTTTGTTTATACAATACATTGTAAACATTTTTCTCTCCATTTGCAAAGGCATAGGTTTCATCAAAGAATATAAATTTTTGATCCGGGAATTGTTTTGCTGCATCTTCAAGTCCTTCTATCATCTGCCATGTACCGATAATTATTACATCGTATTCCCCTGTTTCACAGAAATCAAGCAAAGTCGGCGCCCATTTAGGCTCATCTGCAGCTGTTGCTCCCATTTGTTCAACCTCAAAATCAAATACATCCGCACCCAGGTCTTCCTTCAATCTCACAAGTCCGTCGTTGGCAGAGTCAAAGAACGACTTGTCTCCAAGTGTTCCGTTTAAAAGAAGGGCTGCCTTATAAACTTCGCCTTCTTTCGTTCCCGGCTGCTGTGCACATGCTGCCAGGGAAAAAACCATAGCAGCAATTAATAATAGTGATAGTGCTCTTTTCATTTTAATTCCTCCTATTTTTTGCATCATTTATGTATTTTAAAGTACCATTGACCAAATCATCAAGCCTTATTTCCTCGTAGGTTCTCATGTAGGTTACAAGTAAGTCAAAGGCAGGTGAAATCAGTCGTTTTGGAATGATACCCATTCCCTTTTGGATTCCCAAAACAGGCATTATCATGCCTGCGTTGCAGTCTGCGTCTACTCCGCACATTGTAATAATATTGAGGGTTTTTTCAAAATCACCTTCTCCGTACATAAGGGCGATAATTTCGCAGCATGCATTGGGATATGCATGAATCCAATTGTATCTTACATATTTCTTTTGACAGTCCAGATGAGCGTCCTGCCAATTATTGTATTTAAGGCATGCAGCATATGCATAATCAATGACTGAATAATATTCGCTGTCTTTCGGTATCATTGCCATTGCTTTTTTTACAATTTCCTTTACATCACTTTCTACAAAAGCCAGGGATGTCATAACAGCATTGAATACTTCACCTAAAATACCATTGTTAATATGGGAAACCTGCCCGTCCTTCCATGCCAGCTCCGCAGCCATCTTCGGCTTTCCAGGCGCCAGCATTCCACATATTCCGCCCCGCATCTGGGCACCTATCCATTCGCTGAAGGGATTGTTGAACAAAGCACTGTCAGGGGGCAGCAAGCCTGAACGGATATTTCTTAATGCAATTTCTTCAGCAGACCATCCTGCAGGTATCAGCCCTATCCAGGAAAGGGCAATATCCTCGCTTGTCACATCATAGCCCTTGCTTTTAAACGCGTCAAGAAAAGCAATTTCAAATGTAATGTCATCATTATAAGTGTTCGGTTTCCTTAAATAATCCTTTACATCTCCAAATGTTTCATAAAGGTTTTTTGTTGTATAACCCTCAACCATGGTTCCCATGGCTGCACCGACTAATTGAGACAGCCATCCTGCTTTTACTTTGTCTTTAAAACTTTCATCTTCTGTATTTATTTCAGCCTCTTCAGGAAATTCTACACACTTTTCATATTGTTCAAAGCTTTCGTAATAAGTGTAGTTCCAATAGGGTGAAGAAAGATCTTTCTTTGCATTTTTAAATTCATTCCTGAGTTTGGCGGTTATTTTTTGAAGCCCGGCATTATTTCCTTCTTCATAATATTTCATACCTTTTTCCAAAAGCTCATAGCCATTTTCAACAATATATCCCCTGTTCTCCAATGCTTGTACTGCTGCAACCATGAGTTTTTCGGGTGCGCCCGAGCCGGGTACATTGCTGTGCCACTCCATTCTCAGAATGTTGTCATAAAAATCGGATACTGCTTTTAAAGGCTCCCATCCTTGCTCATCTTCATTTAACAAAACAGGTTTTGCATTTGTATACAAATCATTGGCAATCTCCCAGGCCTTTTTATTCATCAATACCTCCAATCTCACACTTCCCGCTCCTTTAGATCAGCTCGCAGTCTCGTTCACAAAAGTATTTACTCCCTTTGGTCGTATATTTTTGGAATTCGTTGTGATGACCTATCATCCATCTGTTCTTCGCTTTAGCTCGAACATCCTGGCTTAAGCCAGCTCCAGGGCTATTTTCATCATATCTTTAAAGCCTTTTTCCCTTTGCTCCGGTGTAGTTTCAGTCTGGTGCACAAGAGAATCTGATACGGTCAATATAGTAAGTGCATTTACTCCTGCTCTGTTTGCATTGCAGTATAATGCGTAGGTTTCCATTTCAACAGCCAGGCAGCCCATCTTTGTCCACTTTTTCCAATTCTCCGGATTGTCATGATAGAAAATATCCGAGCTTACAATGTTTCCCACAAATGTTTCTATATTGTTTTCATCTGCAGCTTTCTTAGCCTTTGATAAAAGCTCCCAAGAGGCAGTTGCCGAATAAGTTCCCGGCAAGTCGTACTGATAAGCGTAATTTGAGTCTGTGCTTGCACCCATGGCAAGTATAATGTCATAAAGCTCCAAACCAGGGTCATAAGCTCCGCAAGAGCCTATCCGGATCAAATTTTTAACTCCATACATATGTATCAATTCGTAAGAGTAAATTCCTATTGATGGACATCCCATACCGCTTCCCATTACACTAACCTTTTTCCCTTTGTAGGTTCCTGTAAACCCGAACATATTTCTTACAGCGTTAAATTGTTCAACATCATCAAGAAAATTTTCTGCAATAAATTTTGCCCTTAAGGGGTCTCCCGGCAGTAGGACTGTTTCGGCAATCTGCCCTGAAACAGCGTTATTGTGTGGTGTAGACATATAAAATCTCCTTTTTAAGTATTTTTTATTGTTAATTCTTACTTGCTACTTTTTCCTGTTTCGAATATCGGCTCTTCTGACAGGCTGCTGTTTTACGTCATCTTCCGGAATCTTAATGCCGCTCTTAGTCATGATAATTACCTTTTTTTTCATCAAATGCCCTGCAGCCTTTTTAAAAGAGCTTTTGCTCATGCCTAAAACTCTGTTTATTTCTTCGGGACTGCTGTCATCGTTTAAGGATAAGCTGCCCTTGTTTCTAATGAGCGTTTTTATAATTTTTTCTCCGTCTTTGTCTATTTGCAGTTTCGGAGCATCCTTGAGGCTTAAATCCAGCTTCCCGTCTTCCTTAATATTGCTTACTCTGACCTCAACCGTCTGTCCGGAATGAAGAGGCTTTATTAATTCTCCCTCATGTATAAGGCCCAAATACTTCCCGTCAACAGCCACCATGGCTCCAAGACCTCTCTTTAAGCTGAATACCGTTCCCTTTACAAGATCATTAACCTTGTAAGGAGAATCTGTTCTCAATACTTTAAACAAATTCATTGTGGCACAAAGCCTGTTTGACTTGTCAATATAAAGACCAACCATGTATTCTCCGTTCAATTTGATATCGCCTATCTGTTCCTTAAAGGGCAGAAATAAGTCTTTTTCAAGACCCCAGTTAAGAAATGCTCCAATCCTCGACATTTCAACAACCTTCAAGGCAGCAATTTCACCCATTACTATTCTTGGTCTTTTTACAGTTGCTATAACTCTGTCATTAGAGTCCTTGTAAATAAATACTTTTATTCTATCACCAATTTTTGCATCTGCAGGTACCTGCTTTGCGGGCAGCAACACCCTGTCCTCCGGTTTTTCATTGTCTTCGCTTTTTAAATAGACACCTATATCTACCTTTTTAGCAACTTCCAGTTCCTGCATTTCTCCTAATTTAATCATATTTTCTCCTCTTCGGGGACATTCCTTCAAAAGCTATCCCGCATAGTATCATCTTATATTGAAGGTGTGTCCCCCTTCCTTAATAGTCTGAACATATTCTTTTTGTAAGCTTCAACTCCCGGCTGAGTAAAGGGGTCTACCTTGATAGTATACCCGCTTATGCCGCAGCTCATCATGAAAAAGTAAAAAACCTTGGCAAGATAAAATTCATCCATCTTTGGGATTCTAATAATTATCCCCGGTACATTTCCTTCATTGTGAGCCATGAATGTTCCTTCAAATGCCTTTGAATTTATGTAGTTAAGTGTTTTTCCGGATATGTAGTTTAATTTATCAAAGTCATTTGAATCAAAGGGAACTTCCATATCATCTTCGCTGTTTTCAATTGACAGGGTTGTTTCAAAGAGTATTTCTCTTCCCTCTTGAACAAATTGGCCCATGGAGTGAAGGTCAGTAGTGAAGCTAAGTGATGCCGGGAAGATACCCTTTCCTTCTTTCCCTTCGCTTTCCCCGTAAAGCTGTTTCCACCATTCGGCAATTGATATGCAGGATGGCTCATAGTTCACAAATATTTCAATTTCCTTGTTTCGCCTGTTTAAAATATTTCTTGCTGCTGCATAAAGCAGGCTGATATTGCTTTCAAAGTTTTTTTCTGAATATTCCTTTGCTCCTGACTTTAAGCCTTCAATGAATTTGTCGATATCAAGACCGGCTGCAGCCATCGGGAGGAGGCCTACAGGGGTTATAACGGAATATCTTCCTCCTATGTCGTCAGGAACTACAAATGTCTTGTAACCCTTAAGCTCAGACATGCTCTTTAAAGCGCCCTTATCCCTGTCTGTTACAACGAAAATGCGGTCATTTGATTTCTCCCCGTACTTTTCCTCCATCAGATCTCTGAAAATTCTGAATGCCAGGGCTGTTTCCAAAGTAGTACCCGATTTTGACACAACAATAATGCAAACTTCCTTTTCCTTTATCACCTGAATAAGTTTTTTCAGGTATTGTCCGCTTAAATTTTGCCCTGCATAATATACCTGAGGACTTAAGAGCTCATTGTGAAAATCTCCCCTTACCGCTTCAATTGCAGCTTTTGCCCCCAGATAAGAGCCTCCGATTCCTAAAAGTATGAAGGCTTGAGAGTTTTTCTTAATATAATTTGCAGCTTCTTTAATTTCCCGGTATTCGTTTTTATCCATCCTGTACATGTAGTCAAGCCAGCCTGTCATTTCACTGCTGACTCCTTTTCTGTCCAAAAGCATCTCATGAGCTGCCATGATTTCCGGTTTGATTGTTTTTAGTTCATTTTCTTCAATAAAGCTTCCATGTAAATCCAGTTTAATTTTATCCATTTTTCCCTCCTGACTTTTATATATTACACTACCCCCGTCCCCTTGTCAGATCCCCACGACCAGGGGGACATTCCGTCAACCCGCAAAAACTTCCCTAAAGGAGCAGGTTTTCACCCCTCCTATATTATTTCAGCTAACAGGACAGCATAGTCATCTTTGTGGATTGTACTGAAGTTATTGATTGCTGATTCTATATCTTCCAGTATATTTCCGCCTGACTTTATGATATTCATAAGATTGTCAATACCAAACTGCTCACCCCGGCTATTTGTTGCCTCTGTTATGCCGTCAGTATAAAGTAGTATTTTGCTGCCCACATTTAAAGCTACTTTCCCTGTATTGTAATCCACGCTGTCAAATATGTTCGCAATGGGATATCCTGTTATTCTTATCTTTTTAATAGTCTTATCGCTAATCAGTATCGGCACTGAATTATGCCCTGCATTGACATACTTGAACTCATGGGTGTCTTTATTATATATTCCAAAAAACAGGGAGAAATATTTATCATGGTCTAAATTCAAAGACAAAAATGTTTTATGCAGGTCTTTCATAATTCTATTCAGGCTCATATTGCCCTTGGCAATTGTTCTTAAGGACTGCCTTACGAAAATTGTTAAAAGAGATGCCGTAACACCATGTCCTACAACATCACAAATATAAATACCAGTATTATTCTCATCTATTTCAAATACATCAAAATAATCCCCGCTTAATGATTCTGATGATTCATACAAATAATCGATGCTGATGCCGTTATAGGTTCCCTTTGGAGGAAGCATCCTTTTTTGCATGTTTTTTGCAAACTTTATATCATCACTCATTTTTTTGTTTTTTTCACTTATCTTTTCTGAGAGCAAAACCTCCTTGGTAATGTCCCTGAATACTTCCACAGACCCTACAATTTCACCATCCTTGCCGTATAGGGGAGATGAAATAATAGTATATGTTTTATTGTCGAAACTATGCTGTTTGCGCATTATAGACCCGCTCTCCAGGGTTGTGCTTGAAATACAGTTATCACACTTTTTACCCCTGCATAATACATCATAGCATTTTTTCCCTACCATTTTTTCTCCCAAATCATCCTGCATTTTTTTGTTTGCATACAAAACTATATTGTCCTTGTCAACTACCCTGACCCAGTCAATCATTCCATCCACAATGCTTATTTGGTCTGTGTCCAGATTATTGTATTCTTCCATAGGTGTCACACTCCTTATTCTTTTCACCAACAAAATTAAACAGCAATTGCCCGATTTTATCCGAATTATGCCTTATATAGTTTTTTCTTATATCAACAAAATTACTACAGATAACCTTTATATTCATTCCCTCAAGTTGTTTTATCTGGTCCCGGTCGATGAAAACCTGCTTTGCACCCTTATATTTGTAATTTACAATAAGCTCTTCCGATATCTTCTCATCATTGGCAATAATATAATCTATCATATGTTTGCCGCTATGCTTTATAATTGCATTAACATGGTCTAAAACATTGTAGTTATCAGTTTCTCCGGGTTGAGTCATAAGGTTGCAGACATAAAACACATCTGCCTTGCTTTCAGCTATAAGAGAAGGTATGCCTTCTACTAAAATATTAGGCATTATGCTGGTATACAAGCTTCCTGGCCCGATAACAATAACATCCGCTTCCTTTATATCTTCAATCGTTTCCTCAAGAGGCCTGCACAAATCAGGCACCAGTGATATCCTGTCTATCTTGGTATTTGACTTGCTAACATATTCGGGAATGTATTTTTCCCCCAGTATGCAGTCCCCGTTTTCGAGGTATGCTTTTAATTGAGCATCCTGAAGTGTCATGGGTAGAACCTTCCCCGAAAGCCTGAATATGCTTCCTATTTCCTTGAGTGCATGCTCGTAGCTGCCGAATATTTCATACATTGCTGCAATGAGCAGATTTCCGAAGCTTTGTCCCTTCAAATAACCATCGCTGAAACGGTGCTGCATAAGTTTTATCATTGTAGACTCAATATCGGAAAGTGCAATAATGCAGTTTCTCATATCCCCCGGGGGCAGCATTCCCAAGTCTTCTCTTAAAACTCCGGAGCCTCCGCCGTCATCTGCAACTGTTACAACTGCAGATATATCTTTGGTATAATTTTTAAGTCCTCTCAGCAATATGGAAAGGCCTGTCCCTCCTCCAAAGGCAACTATTTTCATTATTGTTTCCCCGCATCTCTGTGATTTAATAAGACCCTATAATTTTCAGCTGTAAGCATGGATGCCAAATAATTTGATATTGCAACAGACCGGTGCCTGCCTCCAGTACACCCGATTGATATTACAAGGTTTGATTTTCCTTCCTTTATATACAAGGGAAGGAGAAATTTAAGCATATCCATAAGTTTCTTCAAAAATACGGATGTGGTTTTAAAACTCATTACATAATCCTGGACATTTTTATCGTTGCCTGTATTGTCTTTTAATTCCTCTATATAAAAAGGATTGGGCAGGAATCTTACGTCAAACACAAGGTCTGATTCCTGAGGAAGACCATATTTATAGCCGAATGACATTATGGTTATGTTTAAATTATAAGATATGGTGCCCTTCACAAAAATATTTAAAAGCTCTTCCTTAAGCCTTCCAAGTGTCATATTTGTAGTGTCTATTATATAATCGGATTTCTTTTTTACTTCTTCCAATCTGCTTCTTTCTTCCAGTATTCCTTCTATGATAGTCCCTTCAGCAGACAGGGGATGAGGTCTTCTTTGTTCCTTGAACCTTTTTATCAAATCATCATCAGAGGCATCAAGAAACAGTATTCGATATCCGATTCCTTTATTTTTCAATTCCTCCAAACTGTTGAACAAATCCTTGAAAAAAATCCCCCCTCTTATATCCGCTACCACTGCCACCTTGTTTACATCCATTGACGAACTTTTGCATAGCTCTGCGAAATTAGGAAGGAGGGCAGGAGGCAGATTGTCCATGCAATAATAGCTTATATCTTCAAGAACCTTGATTGCCTGGCTTTTACCGGCCCCTGACATGCCTGTAATTATTACTAACTCCATTTTCCCTGCTCCTTCTCTTTATTTATTAAGATTAATTATCCTGCTTAAATCAATGCCGGAGTCGATTACAGCTTTCATTGCATTGTCACACCGTCCCACATTGTCCTTAATGTGGGAGTCACTGTTTATTACAAATTGTACCTTGTATTTTGATGCTTTTATAAGCTCATCCCTGTTTAAGTGGCCGTGGCTGTTGTTTATTTCAAGCATGGTATTCGTCTCTTGTGCTGCCCGGGCTATCTTGTCAATATTAACCGGTATTTTGTCCCCCGGATGAGTCAATATATCAATTTTATATTTATTCATGGCATTTACAAGAGCCTGAGTGTTTTTTTCAACCATTTCATCGTAAAGCTTCTTATTGTTTTTGGCAAATTGGCTTTTTACTATGAAATTCCAGAAGTCACCTGCCGATGAAAATAAAGCTGCCAGGTGAAAGCCGCATAGAATTATATCACAATGCTCAATAATTTCACTGTTGATATCAGTAGTTCCGCCATAATCCAGAATATTGGCTTCTACACCGTACAAAATTTTCAGATTGGGGTATTTTTTTCTTGTTTCCACCACAATATTCTTGGCTTCACTTATCAAGTTTCTTTTAATCCCGAACAAATAGTGGGCAGGCCCGTGGTCAGTGATTGCTATTTCCTCCAGTCCCAATTCATGGGCCCTTTGAGCTATTTCTTCAATTGATGACTTCCCGTGTTTATTTTTTGAATATGTCGAATGTATGTGATAATCAGCTTTTAATTTCATCTGGGTTTCCTTGTTTTATTTTCATAACATTTTATAGTGTCTGAACGTCCCGAAATCTCAGGGTTAGGGCATCTTTAAAGCTTAGTTCCTACTATTTTTATCTCCGGCTCTAATTTAATTCCAAATTTATCATAAACCGTGCTGATTACAATCCGCATGAGGGACAAAACATCTTCACAGCAGGCATTGTCATAATTAACTATGAAACCGCTGTGTTTGTCTGAAACCATGGCTCCCCTGTATCTAAGCCCCTTCAGTCCTGCATCTTCTATTAATTTGGAGGCATAGCCGTTTATAGGCCTCTTGAATGTGCTTCCGGCGCTGGGTAAATTTAATGGTTGCTTGGAGGTTCTTTTTTCATTAAGGTCTCTTATTTTTTCCATAATATCTTCAGTGTTAGCGGGATTTAGCATAAACTCTGCTTCAAGAACAATGTATTCAGAATCCGACAGCTTGGTGTGTCTGTAGGCAAATTCCATTTCTTCATTGGAAAATTCATGAATGTTTCCATCCATATCCATACACTTGACCCTGGTTACCACGTCCTTCATTTCACCGCCGTAGGCTCCTGCATTTATGGGAACTGCCCCTCCAAGGCATCCCGGTATTCCGCTTGCAAATTCAAAGCCTGCCAGGCCTTCATTCGCAAAATATTTTGCCAAAGAGGATAAAAGTATTCCTGCTCCTGTCGTCACTTTGTTTCCGTCACGCTGAAGCTTATTGAACCTTTCCCCTATTTTCACTATTATTCCTTTAAATCCATCATCTGAAACCAGGAGATTTGTTCCGTTTCCCATAACAAAATGTTCTATTTCATATTTCTTTATCAGCTTTAAAACTGTTTTTAAGTCTTCTGTATCTTCAGGCACTGCAAACAGACTTGCAGGACCTCCGATTTTAAAATATGTGTGAGCTTTCAAAGGCTCATCTTTAAGTACTTCCCCCTTGAAGTCCGCTGTCAGTTCATCAAGCATACAGTTGATTTTTAATTGATATTCCATGATTCCATCCTTTCCTGTCAACTAACTACATTTTAACATTGAATTGATATTTTTTAAAGATATATTTTTAGTATATGCTGTTTAAAACTTGTTTTACAAATTAGTTTCAAAAAATTAGATTGGTCCTTGAATTGGTTTGACATAGATTATTAACAATGCTAGTATATTTATGTACATAACAACAATATTTATTAATATTTTGGGAGGAAATATGAAAAACAAAGTAGTGGAATTAATCAATAAAATTACACCTGAGCTTAACGACTTAAGCCTTGAAATCTATAATAATCCGGAGCTTGGATATGAGGAATTCAAAGCATGCAAGCTTCATACAGATATTTTAAGAAAGTACGGCTTTGATGTGGAGGAGAACTTCTCAGGTGTAAAAACAGGTTTTAAAGCTGTTTATAAGGGCAAAAAGGATGGTCTTACAATAGCATATATGTCCGAATATGATGCTTTGCCGGGAATAGGACACGGCTGCGGGCATAATTTATTGGGAACAGTCAGTACAGGTTCAGGTATTATATTAAAACAAATAATTGATGAAATTGGAGGAACTGTAATAGTATTCGGCACTCCTGCCGAAGAAACCAGCGGTGCCAAGGTTACATATGTTGAAAATCATGAATTTGATGATGTTGATATCGCTTTAATGGCACACCCGGCAAGCGAATACGCAAAAAGCGGAACAGCCCTTGCACTGGAGCCTGTTCAATTTGAATTTTTCGGCAAGGCATCCCATGCCGCTGCTGCTCCGGAAAAGGGTATTAATGCTTTGGATGCTGCAATTCAAACATTTAACGGTGTAAACGCCTTGAGAGAGCATATCAGAAGCGATTCCAGGGTACACGGCGTTATTATTGACGGGGGTAAAGCTGCAAATATTGTTCCTGAATATTCAAAGGTTCAATACTATGTCCGCTCAACAACCAAAACATACAACACAGAGCTTTTGGAAAAGGTCAAAAACTGTGCCCGTGGAGCTGCTTTGGCAACAGGAACAAAATTGGAGATAACAAAATTTGAGTTTAACTATGATAACATGGTAACAAACCAAGCCTTGTCAAAAGTGTTTAACGATACGATTTATGAGGTTGCCGGGATAGTGATGAAGGAACCTTTAAAGAGCACCGGTTCCATCGATGCAGGCCAGGTAAGCCAGGTATGTCCTACAATTCATCCCTATTTCGATGTTACAAATGACCCTTCAATAGCCGGACACACAAGAGATCTGGGAGAAAGCACCATAAAGGATTATGCTAAGGAACAGATGAAAAATACAATAGCAGCCCTGGTATTGACAGCTGCAAAAGTAATTCAAGACCCAAAATTGTATGAAGAAATAAAATATGAATTTGATCACACAGAGAAGTAAAAAAGGGACTGACGTCCCTTT
>JAGOIH010000177.1 GCA_017995755.1 Sedimentibacter sp.
ATATCATTGGCATCCCTAAATGTTTCTTTTAAAACATTTTCATTCTTTTTTAAATCCCTATCAACCTTTATGTTAGCTAAATCCTGATAAATACTCATAATATCTCCTAAATATTTTTTGCTATAATGGCTCCTATTGCAATTAATCCGTAAATGATTCCTGTAATCCTGACAATTTTATAATCTCTGTGATAGTTCTTGCGTTTAAAGTCCTTACTGACTTTGAATATTAATATATAGCTTATAATTAGAAAAACTATAATGACATCGATGTTTATAACCGGTTTTATATGATTTATTAAAGACATACTTCCTCCTTTTCATGAATTATCCAGGCAATAGTAATATTTACATAAACCGCTTTATATATACCAATAATTTTCAGAATAACAAGAAAGTGGACACACCTATAAGTAAGGAGTACGTACATTGCTGCCATTTGTTTGCCCCTATCCCTTTATGTTTGATAAAATTAATAAAAAAAAAGTTAAGGAACTTGTGATCTTCCTTAACTCTATTATTTTACATCTCCGGTTGTACTACTATTTAGAAAGAGATACGGCATAATCAGGTGAGCCGGCAAAAGTATATATGCCGGTTTTTTCAACTCTTCCTTTTTCAATGAATTCAAATATTTTTGATTTTAACTTTATATTCTCTATTCCTCTTTTTGTTCTAATGGTATCAATTTCATCCAAGGTTAATACTTCCTGAAGCCTTTTTTCTGTTTCAATATCAAATACTGCAGCATCTCGGGTTTTTCCGAAATCTACGAAGCAGAGGGGCGGAAACATAACGCACCACCAGTTGCTGCCTTCTGCTTTTCCTATTTCAATTCTGACCGCATCATAATACCCCTCAGGGAGTACTATTTCTTCATACATCTTTCGAGGAAACTTATAATTTCCATAATATACATTAATTTCATAGTTATAACCTTCCTCTTTTACTGTTTCTTCTGCTTCACATCTTATTTGATGAATCTTTTCTAAAACAATATTTTCGCTTTCTTCCTTGGAATCAATTTTTTCAAATTCTTCATTGAATGTTGCAATTATCCGGTTCCTAACCTTATATTTAAGCTGCTGGTCTTCAAGGGTGTCAGAATTCGCAACAACATGAAGACGTATTACCTTTCCGTTCAATCTGGATATTCCTTCATATGCTTCAACTGTATATGCAATTCCTATAGCTAAAATGACAAATATTGCTGAAATAAATATTTTCTTGTAATAAGACATTTTACCTCCTGATTTATTTAATATTTTAATTAATGGGATAAGCTGTTAGTAATATCTGCATTTTTCAGGTTTTTATACTAAAATAATGAAATAACCTTAGAAATACAAGAAAAAAGGCTCTTTTAAGTATGAAAGAACCTTCTTATGCTGACAGCGCTCCCGTCCCCTTGTCATCTACAGACTGTATTTCTGCTTTTTTCTTACCAGAGTTGATATGTCAATGCCCAGCCTCATTGCTGCTTCTTTCATGTTTTTTGAAATAGCCAGTGTTGATTCAATAATTTCTTTTTCATATTCTTCTGTTTTTTCTTTTAATGTTTTCGTACCTGTTACAAAAAGCTCAGCGGGGTCTGTGCCGCCCGGCAGTATCAAATGCTCCCTAAACAAATCTGTTCCGATTTCTGCTCCGTCTGCCATTAATACCAGGCGCTCGATTATATTTTTCAATTCCCTGATATTTCCCGGCCACTCATATATTAAAAAACTCTGAAGACAGCTTGAAGAAATATAGCAGTTTTTTCCGTACTTGTTATTGTAAAACTCAAGAAACTGGGTAGACAAGGGGATAATGTCTTCTTTCCTGCTTCTCAGGGGGGGAATTACAAATGTAACTACATTTAAACGGTAGTACAAGTCTGCCCTGAATTTCTTTTCTTCCACAAGCTCCTTCAAATCATGATTTGTTGCAGCTATAATCCGGGCATTAAATTCAATGGGGCTGGTGCCTCCAATGCGGTAGAACATTTTATCATTTATTGCACTTAAGAGTTTGACCTGGAGGGTATAAGGCATGTCTCCTATTTCATCCAGGTAGAGTGTTCCTTCGTTAGCTTCTTCAAAAAGACCTTTTTTTCCTCCTTTTACAGCACCGGTGAAAGCACCTTCTTCGTATCCGAAAAACTCTGATTCCAGCAGATGCTCCGGTACTGCACCGCAGTTTATTTTTATGAATTTACCCTTGTTTCTGCTGCTGATTGAGTGGATATATGTTGCAATAAAATCTTTTCCCACTCCTGTTTCCCCTAAAATTAAAACAGTGCTGTCAACCTTGGAAATTTTTTTTGCTTTTTCGTATATATTTTTCATTTTAATATTATTTATAATTTCTTCAGGGTCATGGGAAGCCTCTGTTTTTACATTGTAATCACTTTGAATGAACAGGTTTTTTTCCTTTGTAATAGTCTTCATCAACACATCCAGTTCAGACACATCTCTTATGACTGCTATTGTTTTTGACAGGTTTCCCTTTTCATCAAAAATAGGCGAGCCTGAAACCAGACACCTCTGTCCTTTGTAGTAGTGGTTTATGGTTGATACCGGCCCCTTTGTTTCAATAACCTTGGCACAGCATGAATTAGGGAGTATATCACTTTTCCTCAAATCATAAACCGTATTTCCGATAATTTGTTCTCTTGTAAGCCCTGACAAGTTTAAGAATGCATCATTGACATATATGGTTGTACCAAGTTCATCGGTAATATATATTCCGTCTTTTAATTTGTTCAGCATTTCATTATATAGATATTGCTGGGAGTTGAGTCTTTCGATTTGTTTTTGCAGCTCGCTTCCTATTGTAAAATCATAAAAGAAAAAACTGTATAATTCCTGGTTGTATAGTTTAAAATTATTATGGATAACATAATATTCGGAATTATCAATGTACTTGACAGAATAAAGATTTTTATCCATATCAACATTAATATTCTGAAAAAACATTGTTATTTTTTTATTTAGTATGTCAGTCTTGATTATATTTGTTTTAAAATATTCATTGCAGTATAAAACATTAAATTTATCGTCAGTTATAATAAAGCCCAGGTTTAAATCATTTTTCATCAATGGCATTTTTATCTCCTTTTTATATATCTATATAAACATTTGTTATTTCTTAAATTATATGTTAATATTACTTATATAAAAGTATATATGTATATGTGCAATTATGCAATAGTTTTATCGCCATTATATGCAATATTGCATATAGAATAATTTTCTTGTTTTTAAAAGCTGTTGATTTCCAACAAAAATTTTTCAATGGTGTTGGCATGAAAAATGCTATATTATATACATAGATGAAATACAAAATATCAAGTA
>JAGOIH010000178.1 GCA_017995755.1 Sedimentibacter sp.
CCAGCATGACCAAAACGCCTGAAGTAATAGAGCTTATCCAGAGGGAAGTGGATAAAGTCAATCAGCAGGTTGCCCGCGTGGAAAACATACGGAAATTCAGGATTCTTGATAAGAAGCTCTACACCGAGGATGGTGAAGTGACCCCGACCATGAAAGTTAAAAGAAAGTCCATTAACGCTCAGTACGGTGATTTGATCGAATCAATGTATAAAGGAGATTAGTTATTTTTGTTACGCGCCGACAAAAGCGACTGGCGTATTACAGTTTAACTAACCTGAAGTAATTCGCTTCTTTTATTTTATATTAAGGCTCTAGACTAGCTTTTTAGTACTTTTAGTGTTGCTTAGCTATTCTAGAGCCATGGTTTAATACTGATCCACATATCCACATATGAAGTAGATAAAAAGATTGACATGATTACTGATATTCATTAATATTTATCACAATTTATGAGGTCATGCTCACAAGGAGGTCAGAAGTAATAAAATGAAAAAAATGTTTTTTTTGTGTGTATGCATAACGATAATATTGTTTTACAGTGGCTGCGCAACGGTTTCTACTCCTCCCCAGCAAACTGAAGCTCCCGTGACCAAAGAGCAGCAAATTAAAGCACAAACGACAGCTCAAAGCCCCATCTTCAAACAATATAAAAGAAAAGTCGCAATAGCAAGATTTTCAAATGAATCAAATTATGGCCGATCGCTCATGACTGATCAAGATTATGATCGAATTGGTAAGCAGGCGTCTGATATGTTGGCCGCGAAATTGATAATGTCCAACAAGTTCATTGTATTTGAACGTACCGATCTATCGAAAATTATAAAAGAACAAGCAATAAGTGGTGATGCAAATCTTGTTGGGGTTGACGCCTTAATAGTCGGCTCTGTTACAGAGTTTGGACGTTCAGTTGCTGGGAAAGTTGGATTTCTATCAAGCACTAAAGTTCAGGTAGCACGAGCAAAAGTTGAGGCTAGGCTAGTAGATGTGAAAACAGGACATGCCTTTTTTTCAGCTGCAGGAGTTGGTCAAGCCGATACAGAAAGTGGAGAAGTTGCTGGTTTTGGCAGCCGTGCTGATTATGACGCTACACTCAATGACCGTGCTATATCTGCAGCAATTTCCGATATGCTAGATAGAGTTGTTTCGACACTAGAAGACCGTCCATGGAAAACCGACATCCTTGATATAAAAGGTGCTCAGGTTTTTATAAGTGGTGGACAGAAACAAGGTATCCAGATCGGTGATATTCTACAGGTAATGCAACAGGGTGCAGCCGTTAAAAGCAAACAAACAGGGTTCACAATGAATCTTCCACCTAAAAAAATTGCTGAAATAAAAGTTACTGGATTCTTTGGAAGCAATGAAAACAACGAAGGATCAATATGTAAGCTGATATCAGGAAGCGTTAATTCTGTAAGTATTGATAAAACATTTGTTGAAGAGGTGAGAAAATGAGATTTTTATATATTTTATTATCTATTATTGTAATTTCTGGTTGTATGCCCGCAACTACGGTAAGGAGTGTTGATTCTAGACCAAGCATTGCAATTAAGGGAGCTTCATCTGCCGCTGAACTACTAGTGGATGGTCTGAAAATGGGTAAAGCTCAAGCATACAATGGGGAGCCACAAACGCTTATACTTGAGCCAGGTACTCATAAAATTACAATCATTGAAAACGGCGTTGTTATATATGAACAAAAAATATTTATTGAAAGTGAATTAAAGACCATTACTGTCAAATAAAGGGTGGAGTATGAGTATTTCTAATTATTTTATTGTTTTCTTTGCCATTTTAATGATGGCGGGATGTGCTGCTCAAGGTCAATATGCTTGGCAAAATTATGACCAGAAACTTTACAATCATTACAAAAACCCAGCAAAATCTGAGCAGTTTATCGAAGATCTAAAAGACATTATACAATATGGTGAAGAAGGTGGAAAAGTTCCCCCCGGAATATACGCAGAGTATGGATATGCGCTTTATGAACAAGGTAATTATCATGAGGCTATAGAATATTTTAAGAAAGAACAAGCTAAATGGCCTGAATCAAATATCATTATGACAAAAATGATTAACAATGCTCAAAAAAAATTAACTCAAATAAATAAATAATAAAATTCTTTTATATACATCGATAAATTTAAAGGGGTGATGATATGGCCAGATTCTTTTTGATTATTATTATACTAGTTCCTTTTTTTGGATGTGTAACTACGCCAACAAAGGACTATACGAAATTCAATTCAGCTAAACCAAAATCAATACTTATTGTTCCCATGGTAAATCGTAGCGTTGAGGTAACAGCGCCTGATTATTGTCTTTCTACTATTACTATTCCTTTAGCTAATAGGGGATACTATGTATTTCCGGTTAATATGATTAAACGCCTTCTAGAAGATGATGGTTTATCTGATGCCAACCTTGTACATAATGCATCGGTTGAAAAACTTGCAAACCTTTTTGGTGCGGACGCAGTTCTTTATGTGACTATTAACCAATGGGATGCAAAATACATGGTTTTGACTACTCAAGTAACTGTATCTTTGTCTTATGTCATTAAAGATGGGAAAACAGGAGATTCTATTTGGGAACATAATGAAATTATGATCTATACACCTCAAAACCAAAGTAGCGGAAATGCTATAGCAGATTTAATTGTAATGGCAGTCAATGCTGCTGTAACCAGAGCGGCCCCTAATTACGTTCCATTAGCTCGACAAGCGAATTATCGTGCTTTTACTTTTCCTGGCCGCGAAATTCCACCAGGACCGTATCTGCTGGTTGACAAATAATTTACGCATATAACATAGGTTAATCTGATATACATAATGAAGTTAATTTTCTATAGATGAACGACTCAATGATCATTGCTGTTGCTTTTCCATGCGTAACCTTAATTTCGGATAAATGCATATTGCTTAAATTTTGTAGGTGAAACAATTGCTTGAAAAACACCTAATTTTAAAGGAATTACATGCTTTGAGAGCGAGTTTTCTTTTTGAGATTATTTTCAGCTAATTCAATGGATAAATATCAATTAATCACAACTGTGCCAGTTTTTGATATAGGCGTGGCTATCATCGTTGTTTTGTTAATCCGAAGTGCCGGCGATCCGTATTCCAATTACTCCTGCGGTTCAACATTAAGATATCCATATAGGATATGGACAATCTCAAAAGTAAATCAAAAAGAGAAACGCTATGATCAATATTGCGTCATCGCGCTTCTCTTTTTTTACCAAATAATATTTTGCGAATTTTTTGTTAAGACCTTTTATCCTGAATTTTCCCC
>JAGOIH010000179.1 GCA_017995755.1 Sedimentibacter sp.
CCTACAGCTGCCAGTGCAATTTTCCCCACATAGTTGCCCACAACAATACTGTCAACCATATTGTAAAGCTGTTGAAAAATATTTCCTATAAACATGGGGAAAGCAAAGGTAAGTATGAGGTTGAAAGGATTGCCTTCAGTCATTGCATTTATCTGATTATTACCATTAGTACCGTTCAAGATTTTTGTCCTCCTTAAGTCAAGCGTTAATAGTATACCATAAAGTAATATAAATGCAAAAGAGAATTTTGAATATAACCCCGTTGAGAATACCTGAAATATACTTGGAAAGAACAAGGCGTATAACCATAACCTATTTCACACAAAAAAGGAGGTAATCTATAAAGACTGCCTCCTGCTATCAACCTGGCTATTCTTTAAAAGTGTAAATAACTTCTGTTGATTTGTGGTTCTTGTTCATTTCATTAAATGCCTGAATTTTGTAAGGCAGGCTGTACAAATGAATAAATCCGGCTGCATCCTTTTGGTCATACAGCTCACCGGTGCTGAATGATGAAATTGATTCATTGTACAAGGCATTTTCAGATGTCATTCCTGCAAACTTCATTGTTCCCTTATAAAGCTTGAGCTTCACTTTTCCCGTTACCTTTTCTTGTGTTGAGTCTATAAATGCATCAAGTGCATGCTTAAAGCCGCTGTACCACATACCATTGTATACCAGTTCTGCATACTTGTTACCCACCATTTCCTTAAAGTGTGCTTCTTCTTTTTCAAGCACAAAGCTTTCAAGATATTTGTGAGCTTCCAAAAGAATAGTGCCGCCGGGAGTTTCATATATGCCCCTTGATTTCATTCCTACAAGTCTGTTTTCCAATAAATCAAGAATGCCGATTCCATGAGTACCGCCTATTTTATTAAGAGCCTTAAGCATTTTTTCCCCATTTAACTTATTGTTGTTCAGTTTAACCGGTATTCCTTTTTCAAATTCAATTTCCACATATTCAGCCACATCAGGAGCTTTTTCAACTGTGTTTGTCATTATCAAAATTTCTTCAAAATCCGGCTCGTTTCCAGGATTTTCAAGCATCCCGCCTTCATGGCTTATATGAAGAATGTTCTGGTCGCGGGAATATATTTTTTCCTTTGTGATTCCGTGTAAATCTATATTTTTTGTTTCGGCATAATCTATTGCATCTTCCCTTGACTTTATATCCCATATACGCCATGGCGCAATAATTTTAATTGTGGGATCCAATGCTGCTACTCCGGTTTCAATACGTACCTGGTCATTTCCTTTTCCTGTACAGCCGTGAGCAATGTATTTTGCTCCTTCCTTATGGGCAACTTCAACAAGCTTTTTTGCAATCAAGGGTCTTGCATATGCCGTACCTAAAAGGTACTTACCTTCGTATGCTGCATTTGCCTTAATACCCTTATATACATATTCTTCAACAAATTCATTCACTGCGTTTTCGATATAAACCTTTATTGCGCCGGATGATAATGCTTTATTCTTGACAAATTCCATGTCATCTTCCTGACCTACATTCACACAGCAGGCTATAATATCCAGGTTATCGTAATTTTCCTTAAGCCAGGGGATTATTACTGATGTATCCAATCCTCCTGAATAAGCCAATACCACTTTTTCCTTTTCCATTTTCCATTCCTCCGAATATAATATTTAAGATTAAATGATTGAATGTATATTTATAATTGCATGAATATTCTTACTGTGTCAAAAGAGAACATATCGCATTGAGCATACGAAGTCTCCGCATTCGCTCCTTACGCCGCATAAATTTGGTGCTCGTTGCGTTAGTTCTGCCAACCATCTGTTCTTAGCTGCAGCTCGAACATATGTGGCAGAACATAAAAAAACTGCCCATAAAGAGGCAGTGTTCACACCGCGGTACCACTCTTTTATAAAGCAGCTGCTTCGCTCTTTCATTATAACGGTTTTTAACCGTATTCCCATACTGCTACTTCTGAGAATCTTTTCATGGATTCTTTTCGACTAAGCTACACTGCCGGACTCACACTCTAAATCGGCTCGCTGAAGCTTTGCTTAATTTACTCTTCCAATCATTAAATTATACACAATTAATCATTTTTATAAGATTATATGTTGACTTTATCATTTTGTCAACATATTTTTTTTATTTTTTGCCTGAAAATATTATTTTTATTCTCAGTGCGTAATATGAGCTGAAATTTGTTATTTTTCTTCCATCTGGGTTTCGTGATACATGAAGTAATAAAATAAAAATGTTTTATAGTTTATGTAAATGCTGTATAATATATACTGACATTACACAGGAGTGAAAAATGATATCACAAGCAGGAGACAACAAAGCCTTATCATTTATTAAAAGTAATTATATTAAGGGGTTTTTCAAAAAATATAAATTCCATTATTTTTTTGGCCTGATTGCACTTTTTGCTGTTGATTATGCACAGATACTGGTGCCATTGATAATAGGAGATGCAATAGACAGATTTGAATCAAACTTCTTCGATGTTTCATTTGTATCTAATGCCGTTATTAAACTCTTAAGCATCGCCTTCATAATTTACATAGGAAGAATACTATGGAGATACTTTATTTTCGGAAGCTCGAGAGACATTGAAAGGGATATAAGAAATGATATGTTTTGCCATTTGGAAAAAATGTCTGCAAAATACTATCAGGAACACAATCCAGGTGAAATAATGGCTCACATGACAAATGACCTGGAAGCTGTAAGAATGGCATTAGGACCGGGAATTCTTACCTTATTTGATGTGATGGCTCTTGGAACAATTACTGTTTATAAAATGATAACAGAGATTGATCCGATGCTGACGGCGGTTTCCACAATACCATTGTTTATAATTGCCGTTTCAGTTAAAGTTATGGGAAGTGAAATGCACGAAAGATTCTCAGCCAGGCAGGAAGCATTCGCAAAGCTAACAGATTTCACACAGGAAAACTTGTCGGGAATCAAGGTAATAAAATCATTTGTTCAAGAGCATAAATCCATAGAAGTCTTTGAAGAAGCCAACAAAAATACATATGACAAAAATATGAAAATGCTTAAACTTCAAACCCTGATGCACCCTTACATGAATATGATTGCAGGTGTTGCATTGGCCATTTCTATTGGCTACGGAGGATATATAACCATTTACGGAAGAATAACCTTAGGCGAATTTGCTGCATTCATTCAATATTTGGGCATGCTGGTGTGGCCTATGATTGCTATGGGAATGACTATTAATATGTTTACCATGGGGTCTGCTTCATTGGAGAGGATCGAAAAAATATTAAATGAACCCGTGGAAATCAAG
>JAGOIH010000180.1 GCA_017995755.1 Sedimentibacter sp.
CAATATAGAGGCGGATATCCACGGTACCACTCTAGTTACTGCATATGCAGCATCTCATTTCAAATAACGGCTTTCCCGTTTGGGTTGTTACTCCCAAATGCTCCAAGACGGGTTCAATAACAAGAGGGACGAAAACTTCACACCAACTGTTTTCTCTCTTTAGTCCTTTATTATTTACTGCTTCTTTTCCCTGCAATATATTTAATTATTATACAATCAACAATAATAAAACCCGCCTCAAAACAGAGGCGGGATATCCGCGGTACCACTCTAATTGCTGTTTCCAGCATCTCGTTTCATATAACGGTGTCATCCGTTTGGGTTGTTACTCCCAAAAGCTCCGAGGCGGGTTCAACATGCAGCGGGACAAAAACCTTTCACCCTCGGTTCCCTCTCTTTTGACCATGCATATTTACTGGTTCTCTTCTAAGCAAGATTAATTTAAATGCAATGATATATTATATGTTGATTTTTGTCAAGAGTTTCTAAAATATTTATTCAAAGAATTTTAATAATATTTACTTAAAACCTTTCCTATTCTCTTTACTCCTTCAACAATTTTATCCTCAGGCATGCATGAATAATTAACCCTAAAAAAATTTTTATTGCCGCTGGTCGGGAAAAATGCCTCTCCGGGTACATAGGCAACATTTTCTTTTATGCATTCTTCCATAATTTTCCCCGCATCCAAGTCTTCCCTCAATTCAACCCATGCAAAAAGCCCGCCGTAGGGGTTTGTATGTTTAACACCTGCGGGAAAATACTTGTCCATACTTTCAAGCATCAAAGTTCTTCTTTTCCCATATACTTCCCTGATTTTTAATATATGTTCATCTAGATTATATTTTTTCATAAATGCTGCTGCTATTCTTTGGTCCAGTGAACTTGACTGCAGGTCTGCACCTTGTTTAATATGTACATATTTATTTAGTATTTCAGGTGCTGCGCAAATCCATCCAAGCCTCATTCCGGGAGAAAAGACTTTTGAGAAGGTACCTAAAAAGATTACCCAACCTTCTTTGTCATAACTTTTTATTGCCGGATGAACCGTTCCCTCGAAGATTAATTCTCCATATGGATTATCTTCAATAACCGGTATCTTATATTCTGCAGCCAGCTCTGCTATTCTCTTTCTTCTGTCGTCAGGCAGAGTTTTCCCGGATGGGTTTTGAAAATCAGGAATAGTATAAATCATTTTAGCATGAGGATTTTCCTGCAATGCTTTCTCAAGCTCAGAAATAATTATTCCGTCATCATCCATTTGAACTTCAACAAATCTCGGTTCATATGCCTGAAATGCATTTATTGCTCCAAGGTAGCTGGGGCTTTCGCATATTACCACATCATCCTTGTTAAGAAATAGTTTTGCCGAAAACTCAAGCCCTTGTTGCGACCCTGTAGTTATAATAATGTCATCTGCGGTTAAATCCATATGTGCGGTTGACATTCTTTGTGTTGCTACGATTTCTCTCAGCGGTCTGAATCCTTCTGTAGGTCCGTATTGGAGCGCGGCTTGTCCTTCATTCTCCATAACCTCAGCCATTATCCCTTTAATCTTTTCAACAGGGAACAGTTCAGGAGCTGGAAGACCTCCGGCAAAAGATATAACTTCCGGCATTTCAGTCAGTTTTAGAAGTTCCCTTATTGCTGAAGCTTTTAATTTGTTCGCTCTTTCAGAAAATTGTATGTCCATAGTTAATCCTTGTATGATAAAACTTTTAATCATACTTCCTTTCATATATTATTATTTTTTTATCTTTCTTTTCCTAAAAAAAATAGTGATATAGCTCCTTGTCCAGTGTGTGAGCCGATTACAGGCCCCATGAAATTCAATATTACTTCCTTGACAGGTAATTTTTCTCTAATCATCCGGGCTAAGTATTCAGTTTCTTCCAGGCAGTCCGCATGGCTGATGAAAATTGTCTGACCTTCAGGAGCTGTGCATAGTTCTTCCATATGCTCCATCAATGCATTGATAGATTTTTTTCGTCCTCTTACATTGCGTACAGCTGCCAAACGGCCTTCATTGTCTGTATGCAGTATGGGTTTTACATTAAGTGCACTTCCCAGGGCTGCAGTCAGGGTACTGACCCTTCCTCCCCTCTTCAAATGATTTAAATCATCCACTGTAAACCACTGGCAAAGGAATAGCCTGTTGTCAAGTACCCATTGGCTTACCTGGTCTATACTTTGACCTTCTTGTTTTAGTTTTGCAGCATAATATACCAGCAGTCCTTCTCCCATGGAAGCTGCCAATGTATCTAGGCAGATAATTTTTGAATCTGGATATTTTTGTTTTAGTTCTTCAGCTGCAATTAATGATGAATTGTAGGTGCCGCTTAAACCAGACGAAAATCCTATGTATAAAATATCATTACCTGATTCCAGTATAGGCTCGAACCATTCCTCGAAGGTTTTAGCATTAACTAAAGCCGTGGTAGATCTTTCACCCTTTTTAATTCTTTTATAAAATGTTTGTATATTCATTTCTCTGAAATCAGGATAATTTAAATAGCTTTCATCTCCAAAGCTGAATGTCATAGGAATTATAGAAATTCCCAAGTCATCAACAATATACTGCGGTAGATCGGTGGTTGATTCTGTGACAATAATATAGTTTTTCATGTTCTTTCCCCTTATGTAAGTTTTTACTAATATTATTGACCATTATTAGAATAATATCACAAGCCAAAATGTAATTCAATTACATTTTGGCTTTTAATTGTTTAATCTGTTCAGCAAATGGGTACTATATTTATATCTATAAAGAATATAAATAATAATCAAATTGTTGGAGGATATATATAATGAAAATAGGTATAATTTTAGGAAGTACTAAACCGGGGCGCAATGGGGAAGCCGTTGCAAAATGGGTTTACGATTTGGCAAAGCAAAGAGAAGACGCACAATTTGAATTGGTGGATGTGAAAGATTTCGACCTGCCCCTGTATGATGAGCCGTATCCTGCAGGGATGCAGCAATACACTAAAGAGCATACAAAAAAATGGTCGGAAAAGATAAACGAGTTTGATGGCTATGTGTTTGTAACAGCCGAGTACAACCACAGCATTCCCGGAGCATTGAAAAATGCAATTGACTTTGTATATAGAGAATGGAACAATAAATCAGCAGGATTTGTAAGCTATGGGAGTGCAGGAGGTTCACGTGCAGTTGAGCAGCTGAGGCTTGTTGCAGCAGAACTTCAAATGGCAGATGTTAGAGCTCAGGTAATGCTGTCCCTGTTTACGGACTTTAAGGATATGAGTGTATTCAACCCTGACCC
>JAGOIH010000181.1 GCA_017995755.1 Sedimentibacter sp.
ATTTCCTCCATTTCCAGCTCCTTGTATACTCTTGCAACCGTATTGAAATTTATGCCTAATTCATTTGAATACTCCCTTGATGAGGGCATTTTTTCACCGGGCTTAAGCTTTCCCGAAACAATGTCCTGCTTGATTCTTTCTATTACCTGCAAATATATGGGTACATTATTGTTAAATTCCAACCTATCACCTTCTCTCATGTACTAGTGTCATAGTAGAATAGTATACTAATACATAGGCATTGTCAACAGGAAAATATTAAAAAATAACACAATAATTTATTACGTTTTCGCAACATTTTAAAAAAATTACTGCTTGACATAAAATTGATAAAGTTATATAAATGGAGAAAGAAATTCAATTATTACAAAGGCGGAGGGGGAAATGCACAAAAAACTGTTTATTCCTGGACCCATAGAAGTAAGAGAAGATGTTTTAAATAAAATGGCAACACCTATGATTGGCCACAGAAGCAAGGATGCTTCAAACCTTCAAAAAAATATCTCCAATAATCTTAAAAAACTGTTTTTTACTGAAAATGAAATATTATTGTCAACGTCTTCAGGCACAGGGCTGATGGAAGCAGCGGTACGATGCTGCACTAAGGAGAGAGCAGCCATATTTTCAATAGGATCATTTGGCGACAGATGGCACGAAATGGCTGTTTCAAATGGCATCAACGCAGAATTGTTCAAATCTGAACCGGGAACCATCACAAGGCCAGAAATGGTAGATGAAGTATTGTCAACAGGTAAGTATGATTTAATCACAATAACCCATAATGAAACGTCAACTGGAGTAATGAATCCCATTAACGAAATAAGCAAGGTTATAAAGAAATATCCGGAAGTAATTTTCTGCGTTGATGCAGTCAGCTCTGCTGGAGGGGTAAAAATAGAGACAGATAAACTTGGTATTGATATCTGCATAACATCCTCGCAAAAGGCATTAGGGCTGCCTCCGGGACTATCCGTGTGCACCATATCGGAAAGAGCTGCTGAAAAAGCAAGATATGTTAAAAATAGGGGATATTACTTAGACTTGCTTCAATTATATGATACAGTCAAAAAGAAGGACTACCAGTATCCTTCAACTCCGAATTTATCATTGATGTTTGCTATGGATTATCAATTGGAGAAAATAATCAAAGAAGGGCTTGAAAACAGATTTTCAAGACATTTGGAAATGGCTGTACATACAAGAAGCTGGGCAAAAAAGAATTTTGCATTATTTGCCGATGAAAAATATGCTTCGGTTACGCTTACTGCAGTATGCAATACCAGAAACATAAGCGTCAAAGGGCTTAATGAAGAATTGGGAAAAAGAGGCTATGCAATTTCAAACGGTTATGGCTCTTTAAAAGAAAAGACATTTAGAATTGCACACATGGCTGATTTAACATTAGAAGATATAAAAGACCTTCTATTTAATATAGATGATATTCTATCAATTTCTCAGCCGCAGTAATGGGGGAGCCAAATGTACGATTTAAACAGTATCAGCAGTTATTTAAGTACAAATATAATCGGCCAGTCAATTATTCAATACGACAATTTAGATTCAACATATGCGAAAGCTAAAAACATATTTGCATCTTGTCCGGACGGTACTGTTGTATTATCCGAGAACCAATCGGAATGCATACTAAGATTCGGTAATGAATGGCTTTGTATGCCTGATAAAAATATTTACTTAAGTATTATTTTAAAATCTGTCAATAATAATTATCTCCTCCCCTTAACAGATATGGTGGGGTGCTCATCCATATTGGGTTCAATTGAAGACCTCTATGATTTGAATTGCACAATTAGATGGCCAAATGATATACTGATAAATGACAACAAAATATCATCGGTGAAAAGTGATATTACAGGAAAAGGTTCCGGCATAATCTTGTCATTAAATATAAATGTAAATATGGAAGAAAAACTTGAAAACTTAAAAACTACATCCATAAGGCTGGAAAAGGGAGAAGATGTAGAAAGAGAACTTCTTATAGGGACAATATTAAACAAAATCGATTATCATTATGATGAAATTTTAAGCACCGGAAAGGCTTCCAGTGCAGTTGACATATACAATAAAAACTTGTTGTATTACAATAAGGAAGTCGGAGTAATCAAAAAGGGCAGAAAGACAGTCAGAAAAGTTTTTGTTAAAAATATTGACAGTGAAGGATGGCTTTTGGCAACCAATGAAAAAGGGGAAGAAGAAATATTAAGCCCGGGAGAAATAATTATACAATATGAAGAAACTAAAAACAGGCAGCCTTGAACTTGATACTAACGTTGTACTTGCCCCTATGGCAGGGGTGACAGACATAACATACAGAACTATCTGCAAAGAAATGGGAGCAGGTCTTGTCTATACCGAGATGATAAGTGCAAAAGGATTGTACTATCAGGACAGAAAAACAGAAGAGCTGATGAAAATAAATGAAAAAAACAGACCTGTAGCCATGCAGATATTTGGAAGCGACCCGCAAATAATGTCATACGTAGTTGAAAAATATATCGATAACAGAAACGATGTTGATATTATAGATGTTAATATGGGCTGTCCGGCACCAAAGATTGTTAAAAACAAGGACGGTTGTTTTCTTATGAAAGAACCTGAATTGGCAGGTAAAATTATCTCAGCAATAAAACGTGCAACAAAGAAACCTGTTTCAGCCAAAATAAGGTCAGGCTGGAGTAAGGATTCTATCAATGCAGCTGAATTTGCGAAGGTTTTAGAGTATAACGGGTTGGATATGGTGACTGTTCACCCGAGAACCAGACAACAGTATTATTCAGGAAGGGCTGACTATAGAATAATAAACGAGGTAAAAAAAAGCGTTAATATACCTGTTGTTGGCAACGGCGATATATACAGCCCCTATGATGCCCTTAAGATGACAGAAGAGACAAATTGTGATGCAGTTATGATAGGCAGAGGTATTTTGGGAAATCCATGGCTGATAATGAATACGGTTAAAATTTTAAACAATGATTACGAGTTTTACCTGCCTTCACCATTGGATAAAATTAATATGATTAAGAGGCATGCAGCCATGCTGGTTTATGAGTTGAACGAAAAGATCGCAATTTTAGAAATGCGCAAATTTGCCGCATGGTATATGAAGGGAATGAAAAATTCTTCAGAAATCAGAAACAGCATAAACAAAATTACAAGAGCAGAAGAATTGAATAAAATTTTGGATGAATATATTGAAATCAACCTAAAATAAACAAAAGTTACAAAAATCTTGACAATAATCAGTTACTTGTTTATAAT
>JAGOIH010000033.1 GCA_017995755.1 Sedimentibacter sp.
TTTTATGCATTTCCACCTGCCATGCATTCTCTATTAAAAACTTGTATATCTACTATTCCTTGTCACAGCATTTATCATTTAAAATACATTAACATAAATTTTTATAATTGTAAAGAGCTATTTTCAAATTTTTTTCAGCTAAAATTCTTATTTACATACATCGTGGAATTCCGGGTGGTTTTCAAACCAATCTTTGGCATAGGAGCATGTTGACACTGCTTTCATATTATTTTCTCTTAAATATACAGCCAGTTCCCTGACTAATTTATCTGCGATGCCTTGCCCTCTCAGGATTCGGTTTACATAAGTATGGTTTATGTTAACCTTATCCTTTGATATAAGTGGAAAAGTTACTTCAGCAACACATTCTCCCTTTTCATTTTCTAAATATATTTTGTCTTTTTCATATTTAAAGTCCATAGTACCTCCGGATTAAATCTAATCCTAATTTTTCAGCATTCTTATAGAACACACCTTCTGCTTTGGGATAGTCTTTAATGGTCGAAGGAATGTCCCCAATAGAATATTTTAGCATGTAAGATGCTTGAATCTTATTAAATCAAACAATATATTAATTAATCCATCTTGTCAACGCAAATATTAATTTGTTTACAGCCTTTATAAGAGGGTATAAGAATAAAGGATGATAATTTATACTGCATTCGAATGTTTGTAACAAATGTTACGGAAATGATTTTTGAAATGCATTAATATTAAGTCAATAAATAAATTAAAAAAGTCGAAAGGGGAACAATATGAGTACACAGGAAAACTTGATGTTTTGCTGGCAGTGTCAGGAGACTGCAGGCAATAAAGGCTGCACAAAGGCGGGGGTATGCGGGAAAAAACCTGATACGGCAGGATTACAGGACTTGTTAATCTATACATCAAAGGGACTGTCTGAAGTAACCACTAAATTAAGAAATGAAGGAAAAGAAGTATCAGCAGATGTTGATCACTTAATAACTTTAAATCTATTTACAACTATTACAAATGCAAACTTTGACAATGATGTTTTTAAAGACAGAATTAAAATGACTTTAAAAGTTAAAGCCGATTTGACAGAAAAATTGTCAAATAAAGAAGGATTGTCGGAAGCAGCACTATGGACGGGTGATGCAGATGAGTTTGAAGTAAAAGCAAGTTCAACCGAAGTGGGCGTTTTATCCACAGCCAATGAAGATGTAAGAAGCTTAAGAGAACTTATAACCTACGGGTTAAAGGGTATGTCGGCGTATATGAAGCATGCAAATGTACTTGGCTATGATGACAAAGATGTAAATATATTTATGCAAGCCACACTGGCAAAACTGCTTGATGATTCATTGACAGTTGATGAACTGGTTGCCTTGACACTGGAAACAGGAAAATTCGGCGTAAGCGGAATGGCACTGTTAGATAGGGCAAATACAAGCACTTACGGAAACCCGGAAATCACAAAGGTAAATATCGGAGTAGGAAAAAACCCGGGCATCTTAATTTCAGGCCATGACTTGGGAGACCTGGAGCAATTGTTGAAACAAACAGAAGGTACAGGAGTGGATGTTTACACTCACTCAGAGATGCTGCCGGCTCACTACTATCCGCACTTGAAGAAATATAAACATTTGGCAGGCAACTACGGAAATGCCTGGTGGAAACAAAAAGAAGAATTTGAATCATTCAACGGACCTATTCTCATGACTACAAACTGTATTGTGCCTCCAAAGGACAGCTATAAGGACAGATTGTTTACAACCGGCTCAGCAGGATATCCGGGATGCAGGCATATTGAAGGAACTTTCGGTTCAGAAAAAGATTTCTCTGAAATTATAGAATTAGCTAAAAAATGTCAGGCTCCAACGGAAATCGAAACAGGCGAAATAGCGGGTGGATTTGCGCACGAGCAGGTATTTGCAGTAGCTGACAAGGTTGTCGAAGCAGTAAAATCAGGAGCAATCAAGAAGTTCTTTGTAATGGCAGGCTGTGATGGAAGGGCTAAGTCAAGAAATTACTATACAGACTTTGCTGCCGCCTTGCCAAAAGACACGGTTATTTTAACAGCAGGCTGTGCAAAATATAAATACAACAAGCTGAATTTAGGAGATATAGGAGGAATACCGAGAGTTCTTGATGCAGGTCAGTGCAATGACTCATATTCCCTCGCCTTAATTGCTCTAAAATTAAAAGAGGTATTTGAGCTTGAAGATATAAATGATCTTCCATTAGCATTCAATATTGCATGGTATGAGCAAAAAGCAGTTATAGTATTGCTGGCTCTCCTATATTTAGGAGTAAAAAATATTCATTTGGGACCAACATTGCCTGCATTCCTATCACCGAATGTTGCTGATGTGCTGGTTGAAAACTTTGGCATAGCTGGAATCGGTACTGTAGAAGACGACATAAAGCTCTTTTTGGGGGACTCAACAGTAACTGCTTAAATGAATTTAAATTAATAGATTGGAAATGATAGGAGTATAGGAGGTTAATATGGCAAAAAAAGTAACAAAGGACATGTATATTGGAGAAGTATTACAGATAGACCCCGGTTTGGCAGGACTATTGATGGAAGCAGGAATGCACTGTCTCGGATGTCCGTCATCACAAATGGAATCGCTTGAAGATGCAGCAATGGTACATGGTTTCAATGCAGATGAGCTTGTTAACAAGTTAAATGCTTATTTAAGCTCAGCAAAATAAATTTAACATAAGAGAGCATGCCGGCATGCTCTCTTATTAAGAAAGCAGTTCGGGGATAGTTACCTTAAAGGTTTGTCCCCATACCGTTAAAACCCCTTGATGAAGCAATAGAAGTTACAAATATTCACGGGTGGATTCAGGAAAGAGTTTCACAAGAACTATTACAGCTTAAGAGATGAGTTTATAAAAGGAAGAAAAATTTCTTTTTAAGGCGGCTGAAGAAAAAGGAACTCAAAAATACTATCTGGACCTCCTAAGAAAATTAGAAGAAAAATATCAATAGGAGGAGCACATGGAAAAATGCAATTGCAACGGCCACAGCTGCAGCCATGGATATTGTATAGATAATATTCCCATTTTTGTGGACTTGCCCTTTGAAGTAAAACAAAGCATTATGGAATCATCCGATCATAAGGTTTATAAAAAAGGCGAGATGATATTCAGCCCTGGAGATTGCTTTGATTACTTATTCGTAGTTAATAAAGGAAGAGTTAAGTTATCGAAAATCTCTGTCATGGGCAAGGAACAAATACTAAAAATTCTTGAAGTCGGAGATTTCGCCGGTGAACTAGCCCTCTTTAAAGATACTGTGATGACTAATTTTGCTGAAGCTATGGAAAAAACTGAAATCTGCATAATAAAAAATGAAAAAATTCATGAAATTATAGTGCAAAGGCCTGAAATCGCCCTTAAGTTTCTGGAAAAATACACTGAAAGAATTCAACAGTCGGAGGAGATTATAGAGCAGATAGGCCTTAGGGAAGTGGAACAAAGGATTGCCAATTACCTGGTTTCAGAAGTAGAAAAAAACAATATTAAAGGCAAGAATAAGGAATATGTAATAAACCTGCCGGTAACCAAAAGCGTCTTGTCTTCCATGCTGGGAACAACAAAAGAAACCCTCAGCCGGAAACTATCTCTCCTGCAGGATGGAGGTCTTATAAGGCTTGAAGGTCAAAGAAAAATTATTATTACAGATATGGAAAACTTAAGAGATATACAATAGACATTTTAGGGACATTCCTTCAATGATTACATTCAAAGCTCTTACCCTTCATTGAAGGTGTGTCCCTATACCTATTTTGGAGTGCCCCCATACTGCTGATGTAGAATAATACGGGCTACGCACTTAGGAACAAGGCTATACCAGGCTTCTTCCAAATTCCCTGCATCTCTCCAAGGCTTCCTCATCAGGATTCCAAAGCTCCTTAATGCCGTCGTTAACCACATCAAACTTTGCTTCCTTCAGCTGATCTGTAATAATTTTTACAGCTTCTCCGCTCCAGCCGTAGCTTCCGAATGCTGCAGCTTTTTTATTTGTAAACTTCAAACCTTTTATCATTTCCAAAATTCCTGCTGCTGCGGTAAGAATACCGTTATTGATTGTTGATGATCCCAGAAGAACCATTTTTGACTTGAAAATTTCTGTAATTATGTCATTCTTATCCTTTTGTGCACAGTTGAATAATTTAATATCAACATCCTTGTCTTTTGACCGTATTCCTACTGCAATTGCTTCAGCCATTCTTCTTGTGCCGTTCCACATGGTGTCATAAACAAGAGTGATTTGGTTCTCCTGATAGCTTTTTGCCCATTCCATATACTTTGTAATTATCTGAAGAGGATCTTTTCTCCAGATTATTCCATGGCTGGGGCAAATCATATCTATGGGTATGTTTAAAGCAACAACCTCTTCAATTTTACTTACTACAAATTTACTGAAGGGAGTCAGTATATTGGCATAATACTTTATTGCTTCATTGTACAGCTCGTCATTATCCACCTTGTCATTGTACATTAACTCTGATGCATAGTGCTGACCAAAGGCATCGTTGCTGAATAAAATATTCTCCCCGGCCATGTATGTCATCATTGAATCCGGCCAGTGAAGCATTCTTGCCTCAACAAAGACAAGCTTATTTTTGCCTATATCCAATGTATCCCCTGTTTTAACCTCTACAAAGTTCCAGTCCTGGTGGTAGTGGCCTTTAATGATTTTAGCCCCATTCTTGGTGCAGTATACAGGGGTATTAGGAATTTCCCTCATTAAATCGGCTAAGGCGCCTGAATGATCAATTTCTGCATGGTTTGCTACTATGTAGTCAATTTCCTTTAAGTCAATTTCCTTTTTTAAATTAGCGACAAATTCCTTCGAAAAAGGCTCCCACACAGTATCAATCAGCACTGTTTTTTCATCCCTTATTAAATAAGAGTTATAAGATGAACCTTTATGAGTTGAGTATTCGTCCCCGTGAAATTTGTTTAATTCCCAGTCGATTTTACCCACCCAGCTTACTGTATCAGTAATTTTTAACATGTTATCCTCCTGAAGTTTAACTTGTATTAGTTGTATTACTTAATATACCATATATCTTTAATTTAAATCATAAAACTAAAATTTTTCAGCTAAGTTTGCAAAATTTTATTACTGTTCATAATCAGTATTAAGTGACTTGGCATGAATTGCAAAGCTTCGCCGTATGACAGCCTTGGATGTGAACGGTAACTAACATATGCCTTCTAAATTATTGACATGGGCATACTGTAATTATATAATAAATTAACTAATAGATACAAGGAAGGGGGGAAAACCTTCGAAATGAGAAAGTCACTTTAAATAGCCCTTGAAGGAATGTCCCCCTATTATATACCGGTAAATGAAAAAGGAGATATATGAAGAAGAAAGTTATGGTTGCCATGAGCGGGGGAGTCGATTCATCAGTTGCTGCTGTCCTTCTCAGGGATCAGGGTTACGATATATGCGGAGCAACTTTAAAATTGTTCTCCGATGAAGATGTGCTTTCATCCTGCAGCAGAACACTAACATGCTGTTCTTTGGAGGATGTGGAAGATGCAAGAAGTGTATGCCACAAACTGGGGATTGAACATTTTGTATTTAATTTTAAGGAAGCATTCCAGGACCAGGTCATGCAAAAATTCAAAAGAGCCTATGTGGAAGGCAGCACACCCAATCCATGCATTGACTGCAACAGATATATAAAATTCAGCAAATTGATTCAAAGGGCAATCCTGATGGAAAAAGATTTTATTGCCACAGGCCATTATGCCAGAATAGAATTTGACAATGCAAGCGGCAGGTACCTGTTAAAAAGAGCAGCGGATTTGTCAAAGGACCAAAGCTATGTGCTTTACGTCCTCAGCCAGCATGATTTGTCAAGAACACTGCTTCCATTGGGGGAAATGATGAAAACCCGGGTAAGAGAAATAGCGGAAAAAAGAGATTTAGTAAATGCAAGAAAGCCTGACAGCCAGGACATTTGCTTTGTGAAGGACGGCGACTATGCAGGGTTTTTGGAAAATAAGATGGGGGTTGAATCGAGAAGGGGGAGTTTTATAGACACTGAAGGCAATATAATAGGCGAGCATAAGGGAATCATCCATTATACGGTTGGACAGCGGAAAGGCTTGGGCATTGCTTTAGGAAAGCCTGCTTATGTAACAAGCAAGAATAAAGAGTCGAATACAGTTACAATAGGGGGCGAAGAAGATTTGTATTCAAAAACGCTGAAAGCTTCTGACCTGAATATGATAGCTGTTGAAAAACTTACATCCCCCATGAAGGCAAAGGTTAAAACAAGATACAGCCAGAAGGAAACCGAGGCAATAATTCATCCTGAGGAGGAAGACAGCATTGTGGTTGAGTTTATCAACAATCAGCGTGCAATCACACCCGGTCAGGCAGTCGTTTTTTATGACGGTGATATAGTAATAGGCGGAGGGACAATCGTATAATTTCCTTCTGTCTTATGGAGTAGCTATTAAAACTAATGAGGGTTTTTAAAGGAGACAAAGAAAAAATGGCGGGTACGCCATTTTTTTTTTGCCTATTCAGGTGAAAATTCGTCCTTGCCAACTCCGCACAACGGGCAAACCCAGTCATCCGGAAGATCTTCAAATGAAGTGCCGGGAGCTATGCCGTTATCCGGATCTCCTTCTGCCGGATCATAAACATAACCGCATGCATCACAAACATATTTCTGCATAGTTATCCTCCTTCAAATTTATGTAGCTTACATATTATTGTAAATGATATTATCCTAATGTCAATTAGAAAAGACAAATTTTACAAAAAATATACATCTTATCTTTGTCATTCCAATAAATATGTCATAATCAGGGCATGGGCTTATACCTTAAAATAATACATGCTAATTCTGATTATTTGATTGAATAATAAAGCTGTTAAACAAGAAAAGGGCACCTTTCCATAATTATTTTGATAGACACATATAATATTTATATATATAATAGTGTAAACAAACAAATAAGAGGGAAATATGGCAATAAACAAGGTTGTAAGAGCTGCCTTAAAAGCTTTGTCCTACAATGAACTTGATATTAAAAAAAACTTGCAGATGCACAGAAATTTTGTAAACATGACCAGAAGGCAAATTTTAAAACCCTTGTTCAAAACACGGGACTATAAAATCGGTTCAAAAAACTACAACATTCCTGTCAGGATATTTTCGAATCATGTAAATTCGGACTTTCCTGTCCTCTTGTTTTTCCATGGGGGCGGATGGGTAACAGGCAATATTGACTCCTATAACAAGGTTTGCATAAATATAGCAAGACTTACGGACTGCAAGGTTGTTTCCGTGGACTACAGGCTGGCACCGGAAAATCCCTTTCCCGCCGGTTTGGAGGATTGTTATAATGCAGCCAAGGCATTTATTACAAATGATGTAATCAATGATAAGGAAGTAATACTGATAGGGGACAGTGCAGGAGGAAACCTGGCGGCAGCCTTATCCTTGCTGGCAAAGGAAAGAAAAGAATTTGCCGTTAACAAACAAATATTGATTTATCCTTCAACCTACAATGACCACACGGACAAGTCCCCTTTTAAGTCTGTTATGGAAAACGGGACGGATTATCTGCTTACTTCAAAGAGAATAAGAGACTACATGGACTTGTACAAGTCCAGGGAAGAAGATGTATACAGCCCTTATTTTGCACCTTTGCTTTCAAATGACCTGTCCATGCAGCCAAGGACCTTGATTATAACTGCAGAATATGACCCCTTGCGCGACGAAGGTGAAGAATACGGCAGAAAACTGAGGGAGGCAGGTAATTATGTTGAAATATACAGGATTAAAGACGCCCTTCACGGTTTTTTTGCACTTCCTCCAAGGTTTCCTCAGGTTAAATTATGTTATGATATAATTAATCGGTTTATTTATGAGGTGGATTAATTGAAAAACAAAAAGATATCTGAATGGAGCAAATTAGATAATGCGGCTAAAATATTTCCTGCCAACAGCAAAAAAAGCGATACCAAAGTATTCAGATTCGCATGTGAACTGTTTGATACTGTAGACCCCCAGGTGCTTCAGGAGGCACTTGATATTACTTTGGAAGCATTTCCCCTGTATCAGTCAGTGATAAAGAGCGGTCTTTTCTGGTATTATTTTGAAAAAAGCCACTTTAAGGCTCTTGTCACAGAAGAAAACATTCCTCCATGCTCCACCTTGTACGATAAAAACAATAAAACTCTGCTTTTCAGGGTTATGTATTACAGGAAGAGAATAAGCTTTGAAGTATATCATGCATTGACTGACGGGGCAGGAGCCCTGCAGTTTTTGAGAACATTAGTTTTCCACTACATCACCATAAAATATGAACACGCTTTAAAAGACAAATCTCCTGTCTTGGACATAGAGGCTTCAAAGACGCAAAAGTTAGATGACAGTTTCCAAAAACACTATAAAGACGAGAAAGGCTCTTCAAAGAAAAAGAAGATAAAGGCATTTAAAATAAAAGGCTCAAAGATACCCGAATACCGCATCAGAGTAATCGAAGGTATTATACCGGTTGATGCAATACTGCCTAAGGTCAAGGAAAACAAAGCATCATTGACAATATTCTTAGCAGCGGTTTTAATGTGTGCAATAAATGAGGAAATCCCTGCAAGACTTAAAAAAAGGCCGGTTGTACTCAGCATACCCGTGAATTTAAGGAACTATTATTCCTCCCAGACTGCCCGCAATTTTTTTGGAGTTATAAATGTGGATTATGATTTTTCAAAGGGAAATGATGATTTAACAGAAGTTATAGAAGCTCTAAAGAAAAAGTTCAAGGAAAATTTAACACCGGAAGTTTTGGCAAGAAGAATAAACAAGCTGGCATCCCTGGAGCACAACTATGTTTTGAGGCTCATTCCACTTAAAATTAAGGATTTTGCTCTGAAAACTGCATATGCTCTTGCAGACAGAAGCTATACTTCAACATTGTCCAATGTGGGTATTGTAAGCATGCCTGATGATATCAAGCCTTTTATACACTCATTCGATGTATTTGTGAGCACCGACAAAATTCAGGCTTGTCTGTGCTCATTTGAAAATCAGCTGAGAATAAGCTTTACATCTGCATTTACGAGTACAGAAATACAAAGAAGGTTTTTCAAAACCCTCACTGATATGGGGATACCCCTAGTAATCGATTCAAATATTATTGATGAAGAACAGGAGGCCCTATGATGAAATTCTGTAAAAGCTGCAATGTCAGCGTAACCGGAAAAAGAAAGATTTGTCCCCTTTGTCAGGGCAGGCTGACGGGAGATAAGGCACAGGAGGAAATTTTTCCTAAAATCTCATTTGTTTATACAGAACACTCCTTGTTTTTCAAGGTTATGCTTTTGACATCAATAATAGCTGCCACTGTTTCTGTTGCTGTTAATATACTGATGCCTGGAGGCGGTGCATGGTCATTGTTTATACTGGGAGGGCTGGCTTCAGTTTGGGCAAGTCTCATAACAATTATAAATCAGCGAAAAAACATACCCAAAAACATAGTATACCAGGTTATGACAATATCCGTAACAGCTTTAATCTGGGATACTTTAACAGGCTGGAGGGGCTGGTCCATTAATTACATAATACCCCTGGTGTGTGTGTTTGCCATGATATCCATGGCGGTTATTTCTAAAATCAGAAAGCTTCACATTGAAGATTATATCTTATATATAATAATTGATTCTTTGTTTGGAATAGTTCCTGTGATATTCATAATACTGGGCCTTTTGGATGTTTTGTACCCGTCAATTATCTGTATATCAACAAGCATTATTTCGCTTTCAACAATTATAATTTTTGAAGATAAAAGCTTGAAGGCAGAAATAAAAAGAAGGTTGCATGTGTAAAGACGCCCTTAACCCTAATATAGCCTTTAAGAGTCGAAAGAATGTCCCAAACAGGGTATTTTAGTGATGGAGACTGCGGGACGGTCTAAAATTTATCTACGTTGCAGTTATTCATTAACCGCTCTTTTATTAATTATTGAAATTATTGCAAAGCATGCAATCATTGAGACAGGAGCAATAAAAAACGCTCCATAGGTCCCTGCAAAATCATTTAAGGCACCTGTAACGTTAAAGAGTATCATAAAGAAAACATTAGCCAATGTTGTTATATAGCCGATTGCATATGAAGTGCTTTCTTTAAAAACTTTATATGCAATTACCATAAGTGTGGGGAATACTATGGATATAAAAAATCCTGAAGCTGCTATAATCAAAAGTCCATTTTCCCTCAGAAGCAAGCCGGAAAAAATCAAAAGAGCCCCGGTCAGCAAGTAGATTTGCAGACCCCTTAGATTGCCTGTTTTGTTCAGGATGAATCCTCCCGCCAGTCTTCCGGAGGCAAACAACAGGTAATAAACTGAAGCGTATTTTGCTGCTGCAGCGGGACTAAATCCGTAGGAGCTTCTCGTGTAGCTTACAAACCATGTATATATGACGGATTCGCTTAAAAATTCAAATGTAACAGCTGCCACGAACAGATAAATTACAGGATTCTTATATAATTCCCTTCTTTTTACCTCTCTGCCGGCGCTGACCTTTATCCGGGGCACCCTTACCAGCAAGGTGAGGACTGCGGATAATAGAAAGAAAACACCCAGATAAAGATAAATACTTCTCCAATGGAGACCATATTCAAGCAGCCTGCCGTACATGGTCTGACCTGTCAAGCTTCCCAAGCCATACATGAAATGGGTTAGATTCATTAAAATTGACTCAAAACCAATTGACAAAACAGGTATGGCCGAGTCAACGGAAACTGCCCATAACTGCCTCCCTATTCCAAATAAAAAATTAAAAAGTCCCAGCAAAAAAAGACTGGATGCAAAAGGTGCAATCAGTACAGCAGTGGTTGAAACAAGGGCTCCTATGAAAAAAACATATTTGTGTCCGTACCTTTCACAAAGATGTCCTCCCAAATAGCTTCCTATTATGCTGCCTATTGAATTAAAAGTCAGCACCAGACTCATCTGTGTGTTGTTAATCCGGAATTCTTCCAGAAAGAAAGGAACAAAATTTCCTCTTGAACTTTCAAAAAGAGCTATTATAAAATATATGTAAAATAAGGTGAGTATTAAAAATAAATTCTTTTTCTCTTTCAATTGCTCTCCTGAATCTTGATAATAATATGCGGGGACAATCTTCAAAAGGTCTTGCCGAATAAACATCTAATGGAAAGTGTCCCCCTTTCACTAATGATAACCATATTATCATAAAAATAATTTGTGGTAAAGCGAATTCAGTTGACTAAATACATGAAGGATTATAAAATTAAATGATACTTGCGGGAGGGCTGCTATGTTTAGACAATCAATATACCAAACAGACAGATTATATTTAAAAATATTAAAGGCCGGTTATTACAGGCAGGTTTTAGAATACTATCGTAAGAACCATAATTTTTTAAAGGAATGGGAACCAAAAAGACCCAAGGACTTCTATACACCGGCATATCAAAAAAGTCAGCTCAGTTATGAATATAATATGTTTAAAAGCAGAAAGCTCATAAGGTTTTGGATTTTTAAAAAGGAAGACAACAAATTAATAGGCAATATCTGCTTTAGCAATATAATAATGGGAAACTTTAAGTCCTGCTTCATGGGATACAAGCTGGACAATGATGAAATAAACAAGGGGTACATGACAGAAGCAATAAGAGAAGCGGTTCGGATTATGTTTGATGACTACGGTCTTCACAGAATTGAAGTAAATATACTGCCGCGGAACATTAGATCCTTGACGGTGATGAAAAAACTTAATTTTGAGCAGGAAGGCTATTCAAAGAGGTATTTGGAGATAAACGGCAAATGGGAAGACCATATTCACTTTGCAATATATTCGGAGTACGAGGAAACACCTTCTTCTATTGGATAATCCTTGAGGTGTGGATGGATGTCCCGGGATAGAATTTTGCTGAAAGAGACTGGGAGATGACAAAATTAATCGTTGAAAGAAACATCTAATTGGTATAATATAAAAAGAGAATATATTGCATAATCTTATAAGAATTACAATTCAAATAAGTAAAGCATATGTCGTATTATAAAAAATTAAAATAGAAGGTGGTAAATATGAAATTTATAGATTTAAGAAGCGATACTGTTACAATGCCTACAGATGAAATGAGACAGGCTATTGCAAATGCAGAAGTTGGAGATGATGTTTACCGGGATGACCCTACGGTTAACAAATTGGAGAAACTTGCTGCCGAAAAGGTTGGTAAGGAAGCTTCCCTGTTCGTACCCAGCGGTACCTTTGGAAATCAACTTGCAATACTTACACATACACGACGAGGCAATGAAGTAATCGTAGGAAAAAATAATCATATTGTACTTCATGAAGTAGGAGCCTCAGCAGTTATAGCCGGAGTTCAGCTTAGAACCCTGGAAACTGTAAACGGCGTCATGTCTCCAAAGGATGTTTTAAAAGCCATAAGGGTTGATGATATTCATGAACCTGAAACAGGCCTCATATGTGTAGAGAATGCCCATGGATGCGGAGCAGTGGTTCCCCTTTCAGTATTAAAAGAAATAAAAGAAATCGCAGGAAGCCATTCAATTCCGGTCCACATGGACGGAGCAAGAATTTTCAATGCAGCATTGTCATTGGGCGTGGATGCAAAAGAAATTGCCGCATGCTGTGATTCTGTAATGTTCTGCTTGTCAAAGGGATTGGCAGCTCCTGCAGGTTCAATGCTTGCAGGAAGCAAGGAATTTATTGACAGGGCTAGAAAATACAGAAAGCTAATGGGTGGAGGAATGAGGCAGATAGGAATACTGGCTGCTGCAGGAATCATAGCACTGGAGAAAATGACCGGCAGGCTTGCTGAAGACCATGAAAATGCTAAATATTTAGCAGAAGAGCTCTCTAAGCTGCCCGGTGTCTATGTAAAAAGAGACAGGCTTGACATCGATATGGTATTTTTTGAAATGGGTGAGGATGTAATAAAAGAAAGTCTGCTGATAGAAAAACTTTATGAAAAAAATATTAAAATAAACGGGGTTGAAGGCGGCGAGTACCGCTTTGTAACACATATAGGAGTATCAAGGGAAGATTTAGATTATGTGATAAACTGCATTAAAGAACTTATGTAACAAATATTTTGATGAAGTGACCGAGTGGGCAAAAATCCCATATTAAAAGAGGGTATTGCCCTCTTTTTTTGTATTGATTAATATAGGGATACTCCCTCTTCCCTGGAATAGCCGTTAGGAACAAAGAAATATATCCAAATAGAATATTTTTATGAAGGTGACTTCCAGGGGCACTGTTTCTAAAGCCGGACTACTCAAAAAACCCGTAAAGCTGTTCCATTTGCTCATAGGTAAGCATTCCTATATAGCCGCCCACAACTTCGCCTTTTTTGTTCAAAGCAATAGTAGTGGGGAAGGAACGAATGCCGTAATCATAAGCCACTTGCATATCCTCATCCAATAAAACTGTTAGGCTAAGGTTATTTTCATCCATAAAAGTTTGGATTACTTCCTTGCTTTCCCCTACGTTGACTGCCAATACCTGAAGGTTATCAGGATATGCATCCTGGAGCTTTTGCAAATCAGGCATTTCTGTTACGCAGAATACGCATTCCGTATACCAGAAATTTAAAATTACATTCTTATCCCTGGTTTCACTAAGCTTTATTACAGTCCCATCCATTGAACTTAGTTCAAAATCCGGTGCCGTTACCGGCTTTTTATCATTGTTTTCACCATTGTTATCAGGTTTATCACCGGAAACCTCTGTTTCATTGTTGTTTTCTTCAGCCTGGCTATCAGTACCTTCAGTTTCATCTATAGCTTCTTGAATTTCATTCTCAGGGACTTCAACTGAGTTATTTGTGCATGCAGTTATCAAGGCTATAGATAAAATTATAATCAGTATTTTTTTCATAAAACCCTCCTATAAATTGATTGATATCCTTTATAAGTTTATTTAATCGATAAATTTAACCCCATCTTTAACCGTCTTAACCTTCCGTACATAAGGATAAATTTCTGCTGTAATTTTTAATGCTTTGTTAAGGGAGTCACCGTCTTTAAAAAAACCAATAACGGCAGAACCTGAGCCGGTCATTAGGGATGATATTGCACCATTGTCAATCATTAGTTTCTTAATATTGTTGATTTCCGGATAGAATTCTGCCACAGCCTTTTCCAGTGTATTTGCAACACATCCGGCAGCTTTTTCATAACTATATGATGATATGTGCTTAAGTATGTCCTCCGACACATAGGAATTATAGTGTCTGGAATCAAGGTTTTCATACACGAATGCAGTAGAAATTGAGAATTCCGGCTTTACTGTTAATATATTATTCCATTGGAAGTCATTTAGTTCAGTAATCTTGTCACCTATTCCTTCAGCCAGGCAGGTGCCTCCAACCAGGCAAAATGGAACGTCAGCACCAACCTGTGCTCCAAAACGGCACAATTCTCCCCTTGACAAATCAAGCTTCCAGATTGCATTCAAACCCTTTAGCACAGCAGCTGCATTGGAACTGCCTCCTGCCATACCGGCTCCTTGAGGGATATTTTTATTTATGCTTATGTGGATGCCTGTATTTATGCCGAAAGCTTTCTTCAGTATGGACGCAGCTTTAAAGCAGGTGTTTTTTTCATTTTCGGGTATGGATGAATCAGAACACTTAATGGCAATTTCGCCTGTATCTATTGGAACAAGAGATATTTCATCATAAATATCAACAGATTGCATAACAGTCTTGATTATGTGATAACCATTTTGGAGTCTTCCTGTAACATCCAAAAATAAATTGATTTTTCCAAATGATTTTAATTTCATAGTTCAACTCATCTAAAAGTTTTTCATCATTATATAACATAAACTTTTTTTTAACAATGAAAAAGATAATTAATTATGAATTTTATGATTAAAATTTAAAATAATGGGTATAAATTTAATGAATACAAGTTACCAAGGAAGAGGTGATTCCCCCAAAAGCAGAAATTGGAACACTAAACGAATAACACCCGGTTTCTGGTGTGAAAATGACGAAAACGGGTGTTATTCATTTTTTGTATAACATGGACATTACCGGTGTGTTCCCATACCCCTATAACAAATTCTTTTTTAAAAGCATAATCCCTGCAAATGTTGATGTTAGCAATGCAATACCGATTATCAGCCAGAAACCATAAGGTTGATTTGCAA
>JAGOIH010000034.1 GCA_017995755.1 Sedimentibacter sp.
CCATTGTTTTTTTGAAATTATATACTCTAAATCCCGAATTTTTCAGTTTTAGTTGCAAAGTTTTACCGACTAAATGCTATCCACCTGCTTTTCCCTAAAAAAGTTGCATTTACTTTGACCATTCACCGGTATGTATGTAGACATCCCGGCAGGGGAAAACGGACAAACTTTCAAAAAACAGAGGCTCTGTGGGGGACAGATTTTGAAAAATTGTCCTTGTAGTAGAGATAGTCACTATGGATGGAGGAATTCCTCGAATAAAAATGTATTTTGCTTATTTATATTTTAAGTGCTATAATCCCATAATAAGTATCACAGGTATGTGGCACACCTGCAAAGGAATAGGGATACAAATTCAAAATCATGCGACTTTATGGGGGCAGTTTTTAAGGAATGACCCGTACCTGGAATAATCCCAAGGTCAAGAGATGTCCCCCGATTATTAATCTATGCAATATAGGAATGTTCCCAAAAAGTAAAAGGTGATAATATGAATGAAATACTGCTAAATTACATAGTTCAGGCAGTCTTAGGCGGCGCCTCCGGTTATATAACAAATGACTATGCCATAAACATGCTTTTTAAGGAATACACTCCTTTAAAATTAGGCGGTGTCATTAAGAAAACAAGGGTAGAGTTTATAGAAAACTTAAGCTCCATGGTTGAAAATGACATAATCAACAAAGAAAAACTTCACGAAATATTTAACAGCCGGGACTTCCGGGATAAATTCGAAAAACTTACCTGTGATTTCTATGAAAACTGTCTCCAAGAGACTATCGGTCAAGTAAAATTTTCAGATATTGACGGATTTGAACCTACAATGAAGAAAACAGACAATTATGTTCAAAAAATTTTCAGTGAAAATATTGATGGCTTAATTGAATTAATAATCGATAATTTTGATGCGGGCTGTTTTCTTACAAAGATACAATCAGACAAAATTGCAGAATCATTATACGGTACCATAAAAGATGTTATTAAAAATACTGATGTATTGGAAAATTCCTTAAAATATTTATATAAAAACAATAAGGAATTGAAGCTTTCAGATGTTCTTGGCTCAAATATTCGGACAATTGACGTCTCAATAAATAAGCTTGCAGAGATTGCAGCAAATAAGGTCCCCTCCTTAGAATCAATTGCAGGATTTAATAGCGCTGTAAATGAAGCTCTGGATATTTTTTACGACAAACATATTAAAGATGTTATTAAATTCGATAAAAAACTAAAAAGTTCCTTTATTTCCTACATTACAGACAAAGATAATGTTCATAAGGTCTGCCGGTCATTGGTTTCTTACGGGAAAACTATAGATAAAAGTTTATATTCAATTTTAGACCCTGCTTTTGAAAGCAGTCTTAAGGCATATATCCAGGAAAATCTTCCATATGTTACTGAACAATTAGTCAGCTATGTTCAAAAGAACAGCTTGCTTATCGACGGAATTATCGAAGATTCCATAGATGAGGTAATAGGTGAGTCTCAAGGACTAAGGTCAAAATTGCTGTATTCAGTTAAGAATGCCTATTTTAACAATTTAAGCAAAAAACACAGCATAGTTCAAAGGATCATTTCATTTATCAGGCAGTCTACGGAGCCGGAAAGGCTTAGCAGCCATATCAGCAAAAGAATAATCAACCGTCTGGATACTGTTACCATAAGGGATATTTTCATAGGAGCAGAAAACAGCTTTGATCTTGATAAAGCTTATGAGATTGCTGCAGAATTTTTAAGCAAAAGTGCCGGCGGTATCTTAGAAAATGCAGGGAATTATGTTCTTCAACTGCGTGTCAAGGATATCTTGCCCAGGTTTGATTTCTCGGCAGAAAAATTATTATCATCCGGTCCGGTGCTGGGGTTTTTGAAAAGTAAATCACAAGACCTTGTTAAAGCCATATTATGCAAGGAATTAAGCGAATTAGCCAGTGAAGACAAACTTGGTCATTATGCTGTTAAAGCAGCGCAATATATAAAAAAAGAATACTGCAACAATAAAAACTCCATTGCTGACTATATATCTGAAAAGATTAAAAATTTTGAGATAAACAAGAATAATTTAAAAAGCAAGGAGCTCATGGACCTGGTTCACAAGGAATCCTACGATAAATACAAGGAGGAAGCATCAAAACTAAAGGATGTTAATTTGTCCTTTGCTCTTGATAAGTTGAATTCCATAGAAAACTTATCAAAAAACAGTTCAGAAACCCTTCGCAAATACATTATAAACAATACCGACTCAATTCTAAAAGGCTCCATTAAGAGTATTGTCACAGATAATCTGAACAAGCTAAGCGATGATGAACTTGTTAATTTTGCCAATGATTTTATAGGCAGGGAATTAAAACCCATAATGCTTTTCGGCGGAGTATTGGGGATAGCCGCAGGCTTGATTCTGGCTGCATTTCAGAATACTCCCCTGGTTCCTTCTGAAATAAATATAGCTAATATGGTTACCTATGCATTTGTAGGTTTTATTACAAATGTAATAGCAATAAATATGATATTCAAGCCATACAGAAAAATTAAAATTTTATCTAAGCTACCTTTTTTCAGCAATTTTTCACTTGGCTACATCGTTAAAAACCAGAAAAATTTCGCAGAAAGTACTGCACATTATATTGACACCGGTCTCTTAAGCAAAAAAAGCATAAATGAAATGTTTGAAAGGCATAGAAACAATATTAAACAAAGCTTTATAAAAAGTATCGCTGAAAATGACTATGCCGTACTAAGCAGCCTGCTCGTCAAAAATAAGGAAGGAACAGCGAAGGGGACCTTAAGTTTTCTTAAAAAGAATATTTTGAAAAACTTAAGTGCTTTCAGCAATTATTTATATGGGGAAGTTTCTCGGATAAAGCTTTCTAAGGTTCTTACAGACACGAATATTGACAGTCTAAGTAGCTATGCAAGCGAAAATATAAAAACTGATAATATAAAAAATAGAATTTATTCGCTTATAAAGTCTGATAAAAAATTTAACACCGTATTTTCAACTGAGTTTTTCATTGAGATTTTATGTAACGGTTTTAAGAAATTATATGATAAAACAATTGATTTTTTGAACCCTGCCACTATAAATAATGAAATTCTAAAGCATAATAACAAATATAATAAGTATTCGGACAATATAATTGAAGAAGTATTTACTTTAAATGATATAGCCGGTTTTTACCAAAAGGTTAACACAGCTGTTTTTTCGGAAAATTTTAAGTTTCATGTTTCTTCCGCTATTATAATTTTGTTTAACAAATTGTTTGACAGGGATAAAAGCTTTGGAGAATTGTTCGAAGGCAGATTAAAAGTATATATTGACAAGAATCTTACTCAAATTCTAAAAACTGTGACACAAAAAATCAAAGATAACCTTTCAGAAAGCAAAACAATAGTATCTACAAGCCTCCGGGCTGAATTTAAGAATAATTTAGGTTTTATCCAAAGCGGTGTGTACGCCCTCATGGATGGTGATGAAATCATTGACAGCCTTGTAAATAAAATAATGACAGAAAAGCTGCCCCTCTTTATGGATGTGAAGAAGGATGAAATAAATAAAATTATGGCTGGGCTGATAATTGACAGGTTTTATATGACACCGGTTGAAGCTTTGTATGTAAACTTAAACAAAATGCAAATTAATGAAGTGGTAGAAAATTATTTAAGTGCAAACAAAGAAAAGCTTGAATCAAAAATAAAAAATTTAACAGAAGAGCTTTACAATAAAATAAGATATAAAAATGTCAGAAGCATTTTGGAATTCTTCAGCCTAGGTGACCTGGAAGGTTTTATTAAATCCTATGAATCTGAAATTAATGCATTTGCTGCTGCAATCCATCCATATTTAACAGATAATAAGAACGGAATTGATAATGATATTTCTGATTATTTAGTTTCTTCTGCAGAAGAATTTATGGACTTGAAGGTAAGTGATATTTTTATTTATGAAAGCAAGGATGATATAGACAAAATTATTGATAACATAACAAAGGTTATTAAGAAAAATGATGCTGTAAGGAAGACTGTAAAAAGCCTGGAAGAAGAATATATAAAATACTTTAGTAATATCAGTTTGGATTATTACATTGACAAGGATGAATTTTTCAAATCAACAGAAATGTTTGTGCAAAGCTTATTGATGAACGATGAACTAAAAACAAGGTTAAAAAATATCCTTTTTGCAGTTTTTGATGATGCCTCAGAGCATAATTTCAGTTTTATTGATTCGAAAACAAAGGAATATGCTGTAAATGCATTTGTTGATGCAAGTATCGAAAGTCTTAGAAGGAACCTGGATGATATGCTTAAGTCCGTTGAATTTGAAAAAATTGCACAGGAAGAAATCGAAAAAATGGAGCCTGATAAAATTCATCAAATGTTTAATTCATTTGGGAAAAAGTATTTCAGGAAGCTCATGCTCTACGGTTTCGGAGGTTTTGTATTCGGTATAAACATGTATGTGGGATTTGCGCTTACAGGATTAAAAATATTTTCCGATACAATCAAAAAGGACCGCTAGAACGGTCCTTTGACTGTGTTTGAAGTTATTGATTTACATAAATTTTAATATGTAACCCTAGTGATAAAAATTCTGGTCCCCCGCCACTGTGACGCTTAACCATTGATTTACATAAATTTAAATATGTAAACCCGCTACAACAAACCTGGACCCTTGCCAAAAGAACCGTTCCTAAAAATTGCTGCCGCCAATCAGGTTGGAATTGTCAAATATAAGCTTGTTTATGTTGTATGCTGCCAAGAGCTGGTAACGGCCTATTTCTGCCTGTGCCAATCCTGCGTTTGCTTCCAGCACATCAAGGTTTGCAGCCATTCCGTTATCATACAGAAGCTGATTTATTCTTGCTGCCTCCTTAGCTAATTCAAGGGTTTTTTCCATATTGGCGAGAGCTCTTTCAGCCTTTATTAAATTCAAGTATGATATTCTTACGTCCAGCTCAACATTTTTATAAGATTGTTCTGCATTTATTTCCGCATCCTTCAGCTTTTCCTCTGCTGCCTTATGCTGTCTTAAATTTGATGTATAGTATGCGGTATAGGCATGGGTTTCGATTTTCTGAAGCTCTAAACTGTTTTCAGCCGTCAGTATTTCAGGTCTTTCCGCTTTTGCTTTTTCTATTGCATCATCCAGGTTAATCTCTGCTGAAGGGACATATGAAAACTCCGTATCTGTCAGCACCGGTTTTGTATCAAAGCCAAGCTCCAATTTGTTCAATAAATTCAAAACTGCAATATTGTAATCATCCTCTGCAGAATCCAGGTCTGTCTTGGCTTTTTGAACTGCCATTTCTGCATTTAAAACTCCTGCCTTTGTAGCTGAGCCGTTATTGAATTTTAAATTTACAACCCTCAATTGCTCTTCTGCCTTGTTTAAATTAACCTTGTTAATTGCAATTGACTTCTCTGCCAAAAGCACATTGTAATACAGTGATGTTGTTTCTATTTCAATACCTGCCAAAAGCATTTCTCTGTTTTTTTCAAGCTGTGCCTGCTGAGTATCGGCAAAAGTTATATAGTAGCCATTTTTTGCCATTATTCTTTCAACCTGATCACTTGTTACATCAAACATTGGACCAAGCTCTTCTTCGATTTTAGATAATGGCAAAGACATTATGTATTCTGCTGCTTGCTTAGCTGTCTTTGCATCTTTTCTTGCATCCTTAACCTGAGCTATTCCATCATCTATTTTCCACATTTCTCTGCTGTTTTCTCTTGCTATTCTCACGGCATCCTCCAATGACAGCAGAAGAGGTTCTATTTCTACAGTTTCTTCTGTTTCTGCAGCTTCTGCAGCTTGCAAAACTTTTTCACCTTCCACAGCTTCTTCAATTGCCGATACATTAGTAAATGTGCTTAATACCAGCATCAATACAATTAATAAAGATATCTTTCTTCTCATAATTTCCTCCTCTTATTGATGTTTTTTTACGGCAAATCCGTTATACAGCAAATCAAAAATTACATCATCGTCTTTGATTTCATTTTCCTTTTTATGTGATATTAACCTTAGGTATTCACCCATAGTGCCCATAATCATGCAGGCTGTAATTTCCGATTTTATACTCTTTTTAACAACGCCCTCCTCCTTGCCCTGGTCTATTATATCACATATCAGACCATACATTTCAGAAATTTTTAATATTATTTTCTTGATTGTTTCTTCTGATATAATGTTTTTGCTTGATAGAATATTGTCTATGGACATATCCTCAAAATCTGATTCCATTTTAAGTTTTCCATTGAATAAAATCAAGAGTTTGTTATTGAATGTATCATCCATATTTGAAACGTATCTTATGTTGTCAATAATCACATTCACATATTCAATGCATGCTTCATCAAATATATCTTGTTTGTTTTCAAAATACTCATACAGGGTTCCCTTACCCACACCTGCATCTATTGCGATGTCTTCCATTTTTGTATTTTGAAACCCTTTATCCATGAATAAAGCCATGGCTGCTTGTAATATATCCTGGCGTTTTTGATTTTTTTCCACAATGCACCTCCTATGCTCTCACTGTATTTGTTCAGTAATTTTGTCTTTCTTTATCCTTCTCTTGAAGGATTCAGATATATCATCAAATATAGTATACATAACAGGAACTATTATTAAAGTTAAAACTGTTGACAGGGATAATCCTCCGATTACCACAACACCCATAGACTGAATAAGTTCAGCCCCTTCGCCTATGCCTAATGACATTGGCACCAGCCCCAAGATAGTTGTCAATGCAGTCATCATGATTGGACGTATTCTTATGGGTCCTGCTTTCATGATTGCAGCATCTCTCGTTTCTCCCCTTCTTCTCCTGATGTTTATATAATCAACCAGCACTATTGCATTGTTAACAACAACACCCACCAAAATTATCAGTCCTATTATGCCTATTACATTTAGAGGGAGCCCTGCAATAAACAGTCCTATAAATCCGCCGGACAAGGCAAGAGGCACCGAAAACATTATTGACAAAGGCTGAATCAGCGATTCAAACTGGGCTGCAATAATCATATAAACCAGGGCGATTGCCATGAGCATTACCAGGAACAAGTCTGTAAAAGTTTCCTGTATCTGCTCAATCTCTCCTCCATACATATAGGAATAACCGTAGGGCATTTCATATACTTTAAGGAGATCTTCTATTTCAACGGAAGCAGATTGAACATCTCTTCCTACAACACTTCCCGATACTGTTAAAACTCTTACCTGATTCTCCCTGTATATGCTTACGGGTCCTTTTTCAACTTTTATTTCAGCTACTTCAGACAGGGGCACGCTGCTTCCCGCAGGGGTTTCAACCGGCAGCATTTCCAAATATGAGAGGCTTTCTCCATAAACATTGTCTCCTTTAAGCACAACATCTATTTCGTCACCGTCAACCTTAAATTTTGTAACATTTTTGCCTGAGAGAGTATTTATAACCGAATTTCCTATTTGAGCCGTTGTTAAACCGTACTGAGATGCAATTCCCCTGTCTGCTATTATCTGTACTTGAGGAATGCCGTCTTCGTAGCTTGTTGAAACTTCTCTGGTTCCTTCAACTTTTTCAATTATATTTTTAAAGTCATCTCCGATGGCTTTTAAAGTATCCATATCGTCGCCCTTAATGCTGATACTTATGGCTCCGGTCAGGGTCCCCATCATCATGGATGTAGATTCGGCAACACTTATTTCAGCTCCCGGGATGTCCTTTGTCAGAGTTCTTATTTCATCACTGATTTGTTTTGCGCTTTTGTCCCTTTCACTCAAGTCCTTTAATAAAACATTCATCGAGCCGGTGGAACCGCCTCCTATACCGTACATTCCCCCGCCTCCGGCAGCGGTAAATGTAAACTCAATTTCCGGAATTTCTTTTATTGAATCTTGTATTTCCTTCAACAAAGCATCTAATTCCTCTGTTTCAGAGCCGGCAGGCATGCTTACGCTCACATTAATCATACCTTCATCAGTTGCAGGGAAGAATTCAGCTCCTACAGATATAACCATCATAACGCTGATAATAAACAATGCTATGCTGCTCAATATCGTTATAAAACGGTGCCTTAAACTTAAGCTGAGGACCTTTTTATAGGAAACAACCAGGGGCCCCTGCTTTTTTTCCTGTTCCTCTTCCGATTCAAGGTTTTTAACAGAAATAAGCTTCGATGAAAGCATTGGCACCAAGGTGAGAGCAATAACCAGTGAACTCAATAAGGCAATAGTAATGGTTATGGCAAAATCTTTAAAGAGTATTGATGATAATCCTCCCGTAAACACGATTGGTATAAATACTGCAATAGTTGTTAAGGTGGAAGCTGTAACCGCCATTCCCACTTCGTTTGTTCCGTCAACTGATGCAGTAATTATGTCCATCCCCAGGCTTCTGTTTCTGTATATATTTTCCAGAACAACAATGGAGTTATCAACCAGCATCCCCACCGCCAAAGCGAAGGCTCCTATTGTCAGCATATTTAAAGTAATATCAGTAAAAAACAAAATGACAAATGTGGTTATTATGGAAAAAGGTATAGAAACAGCTATAACCAGCGTTGTTTTAAAGCTTCTCAGAAAAACCAAAAGTATTAGTATGGCTAAAATACCCCCCTGGGTTGCAGTTTTTATCAGGTTGTCTATGGCTAAATTAATATAATCTGCCTGATTAAACACAGTTACTAAATCCAGTTCAGGATATTCTGTTTTTAGTTTTTCAATTTCTTTATCTATATCACTTGCAACATTCACAGTGTTGGCATCAGACTGCTTCATAACCGATATCTGAACAACTTCCTTACCGTTAAGTTTGGTTATTGAAGACTGGTCTTTGCTTTTCAAATTAACATCGGCAATATCCTTCAGCCTTACAGTTCCGCCTCTGCTAAGAGGAATGGTCAAATTTCTAATCTCTTCGATTGACTTAAACTCGCCCATGGTCCTTACCGTAAGCTCATTATTCCCCTTTTTGACTGTTCCTCCGGGCATATTTAAATTTTCAGCAGCAAGTATTTGACCAACATAAGAAGAGCTTAAATTGTATCCCTTAATCGCTTCTTCCCTTAACATTACTTCTACTTCCTGGTCCAGGCCTCCTGTTACAGATGCAGAAGCAGTGCCTTCTATACGTTCAAAGCGAGGCGATATTACATCCTCTGCAATCTTTTGAGTTGTGTGGAGATCTCCTTTGCTTGAAACAGCCAACTGTACTATTGGAAAAGCATTGGGGTCCAGCTTTAAAGCCAGGGGAGAAGATGTGCCCTCAGGCAGGAACCCTTTTATAACATCAACTCTTTCCCTTATTTGAAGCATTACCTCATCCATGTCAGTGTTATAAGCAAACTGCATCAATAAAAGCGAGCTTCCTTCGCTTGAAATTGAAATAACTGCCTCAATATTTTCAACCGTGGACAAAGTCTGCTCCATAGGCTTTGATATTATACTCTCTATTTCTTCAGGACCTGCTCCCTGATAGCTTGTTTGAACCATTATATAGGGCAGATCCATTTGAGGAAGCAAATCTATCTGGAGCTTGCTGAAGGATACCACTCCTATGACAATCACTATTAAAATCAGCATGGTGATTGTAACGGGCTTTTTAACCGAGAATTTTGCCAGCATTCCTATTCACCCCTTACAACCTTTATTTTGCTGCCCTGGCTTATGTAATCCTGACCCTTCACAATAACTTTATCTCCCAGGGAGATACCTGTTTTTATTTCTATATAAGTACCCGTATCAAGTCCTGTTGTTACCTCTTTCTCAACAGCAGCCTCACCTTCTGCCACAAATACAAACTGTTTGCCTTCACGTTCCTTAACAGCTTCGGTTCTTACGGCAAGAGCATTTTCAATATTATCTGTTTTCAAATAAACCTTGGCAAACATGCCCGGTTTAATTGTTCCGTCATTTTCAAGCACTATACTTACCGTATAAAGATTAGTCATGATATCTGCCGATGAGCTGACACTGTTAATAAAAGCTTCATTTTTATAACCTGCAGAAGAGATTTCAACCAATACACCATCGCCGGTTTTAACCTTGTTAACAAGGCTGGCGGCTATGCCGAATTCAATAGTCACACTGTCTGAATCGACTATTGTAACAGGCGGATTCGCAGATGTTGCATATTCCCCTTCAACTATGTTCACGCTTGATACCACTCCTGCTATAGGGGCTTTAACTTCAGCATTCTTCAGCATTGATGCTGAATTGGAGTAAGCCACCCTTGCCTGTTCAGCACTCATTCTTGCTGCCTCCAGGGCTTCATCCGACGCTGCTAATTTCGCCTGCTCATATTGGGTTTCAGGAACTGCTCCTTCTTTGTAGAGCTTTTCGATTCGTTCAAGATTATCCCTGGCACTTTGTATTTGAGCAGCACTTACTTCAAAGCCGGCTTTTGCAGCTTCATAAGCTGTATATGCTTGGTTCACCTGCTTTTGTATATCATCTTTGTCCATTACAAACAAGACGTCATCCTTTTCAACTCTGTCTCCCACATTTACATTTATTTTTTCTACCTTTCCTGCCATAACAGGTATTACAAACACATCCTTGTCTGCAAATACTTTAGCAGTCATGATGTTTTCTATGTAAAGCTCCATAGGCTTAAGTGTTTTCACTTCCACAGGCGTATAAGCTTCTTCTTTGTCTGCATTTGTTTCTTGGCCCGCTGTGCAGCCTGCAAGTACAAATACGATAATTAATAATAATGTCAATAATCTTTTCAAGTTAGCCTCCGTTTATTGACCGACTGGTCAGTTTTAAGAAAATTATAACACCTGCATTTTATGCTGTCAATCAAGACGCTATAAATAATATGACGAGGGGACGGGGGTGCTGTCATATGAGTTTACATATCCTAAATTTACGTAAATCGAATTTGTGGTATAGTTATTTTGTTTTATGTTCTTGTAGTATTGTTTAACATATAGAAATTTATGTAAACAAGAATAATTATTGTTGACTTTGTATTTTTATAGTAGTATACTGTACTTTAAATAAGAGGTGCGGCATGGAAAACAGAGTTTTGTTCGTACAATTACATCACCATAGGTGCAGAGTTTGTAAGTGATAATCACATTACAAGCTCTATTGGTCGTATTACAAAAGGGCTTGTATCTGTGGTGAATGGTTAATAAATTAATTTTAAGCCATCCGGGTATAAGCCGGGTGGCTTTTTAAATGTCCCCAAATATATAAACTGATTAACGAAGACCGTGTTGCTAAATCTGCGCGACGCATATCAAGGAGGATTAAGAGAGTGAATTTTTTAAAAATCGAAGATGAAATGAAATATTTTCAAAGGATTTTTATGCTAAGAAAAGAAATCGAGAATTTTCTGTTTAAAGAAGGCTATATGAATATTGAGCCGTCCATATTCGAGGAATATGATGAATTTACATCCGTTAATTCAAGAATAGACAAGAAATCAACAGTGAAAATTCTGGAAAGCAACAGTGATATTTTAATTTTATCACCGGATATTACAACCGGAATCATAAATAAGTTCATGCCAAGGTGGGACTACGACTTAATGCTGAAAATCTTTTATTACGGCAAAACATACAAGCATAACGGCAATGGCATTAAGGAAAAAAGAGAAATCGGAATTGAAATCATAGGGGATAACAGCCAGAATATTGACCAAAACACATTAATGACTGCTGAAAGAATAATAAGCAGATACAGCGACAATTACTTGCTTGAAATCGGAAACAGCAAGTTTCTTAAGGGTATAATGCTGGCCTGCTCATTTAACAAGGAGGATTATGACAATATACTGGATTTATTGTATTTGAAAAACAAACAGGAATTGGATGACTATTTGTCTAAACTGAATTACAAAGAGCCAATATGCACATTGCTTAACATCCTTGACCTGGAAGGTACATATGAAGAAATTACCGGCAAGCTAGAAGGGCTGTATTTGAACGATATGATGAAGGCCGGTCTTCAAGAGCTTAAAACTGTTGATGATTATATGAAAAACATAACAGATAAAATTATTTACGACCTTTCAATGGTATCAGAATTGAGCTATTATGACGGAATTATATTCAGAGGATATATTCATGGTTCCAATACAGAAATCATAAAGGGCGGTAGATATGACTCATTTACTGAGCAGTTCGGAGTAAAAATACCGGCAATAGGATTCACCGTGGAGCTGGATGAACTGCTGAAAGCCATATACAAGGAGGGATGATAATGAGTTTGACAATTGCAATACCAAAGGGAAGATTAGGCAACAGGACTATTGAAATACTAAAAGCTGCAGGCCTGGGCAGCGCAATCGATGAAGATTCGAGAAAATTGGTTTTTAACAGCGAGAATCGAAGTATTAAATTTATACTTTTAAAGAATTCCGATGTAATAACATATGTGGAAAATGGGATTGCAGATATTGGGATATCAGGAAAGGACATGATCATGGAAAGCTCCGGAGACTTTTACGAGCTTTATAAAATGAATGTGGGCAGGTGCAAGATGTCGGTGGCCGGATTTAAGGACAAAAAAGTTTTCAATGACGACACAATCTTAAAGGTGGCTACCAAGTATCCGGAAACAGCAAGAAAATTTTTCAACAGCAGAGGGCAGAAAATTAAAATAATAAAATTGAACGGCTCCATAGAGCTTGCGCCGATTTTAGGATTATCGGATGTAATCGTTGATTTAGTTGAGACGGGCAACACATTGAAAGCCAATGGCCTTGAGGTTTTTGAAGATATGTATGATATATCCGCAGTTATAATATCCAATAAAATAAGTTATAAATTCAAAAGAAAAGAGATAAAGGAAATAATTGAACTGATAAGGAGAGAAGATAATGGTCAGGTTAATTGAAAACAATATAGAAGAGTATTTAGCTGAAATTCAAAATCGGAATCAAGATGACTACAGGGAAGTTTACAAAGCAGTTGATGAAATACTTGAAGATGTAAGGAAAAACAAGGATGAAGCATTGAAAAAATACACCATGGAATTTGATAAGGTAAGCTTGAACAATTTGGAAGTTAGTGAAGACGAAATAAAGGAAGCATATCAGACAATTGACAAGGAGCTTTTGGAAACCATCAAGAAAGCTAAGGAAAATATTTATGATTACCACAAAAGACAAGTAAGAAGGAGCTACAAATACAAACCTGAGGGAAAGGACATAATTTTAGGCCAGCTTATAAATCCAATTGAAAAGGTTGGAATTTATGTGCCGGGAGGTAAAGCTGCCTATCCATCCACGGTATTGATGAATGCAATCCCTGCAAAAATCGCCGGAGTGAATGAAATAATTATGATAACCCCTCCCCAAAAAGACGGAAAGCTGAAGGATTCAATATTGGTTGCTGCAGACATGGCAGGTGTTGACAGAATATTCAAAGTTGGAGGAGCACAAGGTATAGGGGCTTTGGCTTATGGAACAGAAACAATTCCTAAGGTGTATAAAATAACCGGTCCCGGAAACATTTATGTTGCTGCAGCCAAGAGACGGATATCCGGTTTTGTGGGAATAGATATGATTGCAGGACCAAGCGAAATATTAATTATTGCAGACAAAACCGCATCTCCCGCCTACATTGCAGCAGATATGATATCCCAGGCAGAGCATGATGAAATGGCAGCCTGCATTTTAATAACAAATTCCTACTTGCTTGCTGATAAGGTTAAAAAGGAATTGAAAAACCAGTCTCAGTTATTGGAAAGAAGAGAAATAATAGAGAAGTCTTTGAACAACTACGGTGCAATAATAATTACCGACAGCATGAAACACAGCATTGATTTGGCCAACGAAATAGGACCCGAGCATTTGGAGCTTCTTACAACAAACCCTTTTGAAAATTATAAAAAAATTAAAAACGCAGGAGCCATATTTTTAGGAGGAAACAGTCCTGAACCTGTGGGAGATTATTTTGCAGGTCCCAATCACACCCTCCCTACAAACTCCACATCCAAGTTTTCATCAGGGCTTAGTGTAGACGACTTTATAAAGAAAACTTCTCTGATTTACTACAGCAGGCAGGCTTTGCTTGAAAACGGAGGCCGCATAGTGAGGTTTGCAGAAAATGAAGGTCTGACGGGCCATGCAAATGCTATAAAAATTAGAATGCAGGGGGGAGAAAATGATTAAACTGAAACAAAGTGCAGAAAGAATTGAGGCTTATTTTGTAAACAATGTAGATTGCAGGGTAAAGCTTGATGCCAATGAAGGAAGCAACTATTTGCTTAAGGATGGATTTAAAATAGACAGTTTCAAAGTAAACTTATACCCTGACAGCGACTGCAGTTCATTAAGAGAAAAAATGGCTTTTTATTATGGCTGCAAGGCTGAAAATATAATGGTTGGAAACGGGTCCAGCGAAATTATCAATACGGTAATAAACGCTTACTGCGAAAAAGCTGACAAGGTTATGAGTTTTGTCCCTTCCTTCAGTATGTACAAAACCTACTGCGATTTGTGCTCTGCTGAATATGTGGGTGTAGACTCAGAAGATGATTTTTCACAAGATATAAATAAGCTGATAAAAGAAGCAAAAATGCTCGACCCGAAAATAATCATCATCTGCAATCCCAACAACCCTACAGGTTATGTAACTCCAATGGAGGATGTTATTAAGGTTTTGGAAAATTTTAAAAATTCGCTGGTCATTTTAGATGAAGCTTATGCTGATTTTTCAGGCAACTCGGCACTTGGATTGATTAATGATTATGAAAATTTAATTGTAATGAGGACAATGTCCAAGGCCTTCGGACTGGCAGGGCTTAGGGTCGGGTGTCTGATAGCGGCAGAAAAAACAGTTAAATACATTTGGAAGGTTAAGCTTCCTTATAATGTAAATATATTGTCTCAATATGCGGCAGAAAAGGCATTAAGTAATTCCGGCCGAGTTGTAGAATATATAGAAAGTGTGAAAATCAGAAGAGAAGAGCTTAGCAGTGAATTGAAAAAGTTAGATTTCCTGGTATATCCTTCTGGAGCAAACTTTTTGTTTGTAAAGCCGCCCATACAAAATTTGTTTGAAAAACTTATGGAAAGAGGAATATTAATAAGAAAATTCAATGATACCTATTACCGCATA
>JAGOIH010000182.1 GCA_017995755.1 Sedimentibacter sp.
GTAGTACCTTATTCATGATATCTCTCCTTTCTCTGGTGAGTTTGAGGAGAGGTATCGTGATAAGGCCTTGGTATTCTTAAGATGTTCTCAGGGTTTTCCGCCGCGTCAGCGGCTTACTTGAACGTGGTATTTCGACTCATACCTCTTCACAAGGAAGGACAAGGATCTGGATACAAGCGAATCACGAGAGAAGATCAAGATGATTCATATGCTGGTGAGGAGAGGCGCCAGATGGGAGCCCAATGATCGAAGCAACATTAGCTGGGTCAGACGCTCATTTCTGAAGATGTCTCCTGACTACATCCTGGAATTCATCTGGATCATGTCGGAATATAAGGCCTGCTCGCTTGATGTCATTGAAGAACTCATGAGAACACCCTCTATGAGGGCTTTTGTATCAAAGAATATGAATCGTTGTTGCCAATTGAAGGAGGCCATGTATTCATCGTGAGGTATGCATATAGAAACACATTATTAGAGATTATGTCCTGAAACCTACGCTGCAAGCTGCTCTACTACGAACCGTTGCTGCTGGCACATACAATTCGGTTTCTCTGGTCCGAGAAAACCGATACTTCTTTTACGAAATCAACTGTTGTCAGAAAATCATGAATGACAACGATATACCACAGAAATACTTATATAAGCCTTTAACCAGAAACAATATCTTTGATTATTCAATCACATACCCCTCGTTATATATTTTCACTAATGGTTTTGGTTTTATTTTAATATGTTATAATGTCATGATAATATGATATATAATTTATATCTACCTGTATTATGAATATTCAACAATAGGAGGCCAAAAATGGACAGTCAAGAGCTGGCACGTGAGGCTTTGCTTTTCTATGATTCCATCCCTTTATTAGAAGGGGGCCGTCTTATCGGACAAACAGATACTTTAGAATTCCTTCAAAACCTCATTTCTGTTGACTTGGCTAAAATCACGCTTATTTGCTCCGAAGCTGACGATGTTATTTCAGAAGAAGAACTATTGGTATTCACATTCTTTAATATGCTGCAAAGAAATGGTCATGATTTTTATAACCTCTTAAAATCTCTCGATCTCAAGGATAAGACCAAGATTAGTAAATTGTGTGAACTCTCAATGAAAATGATAAATGATGCACGTCAACGACAAGATTTTAGTAAGTTTGAATCAGTCAATGTTTTGAAACAAATTGATGATGACTATTTCCTTAAAATTGTTGAGAGTTATTATAGATTTGCCCAACTACTTGTAAAAGCGGATGGAAAGGTATCGCAAAAGGAAGAAGAGATGCTCAAACGAATATGGCATCTCCTTCATCTTGATGATTCCTCTGAAAATACATCTGAAAAGCTACCATATGAAGCATTTAAAGTAACAAGCTTAGCATTAGAAGAACAAACTACCCTTGAAGATCTTTTAAAAGAACTACATTCTTTAGTAGGGATGGTCAATATTAAACAGGATGTACAAACCCTTACTAATTTATTACACGTACAAAAAGCAAGAACAAGCCAGGGACTACCTTCAACAACGGTTAATCTTCACTCTGTATTTTACGGTCCTCCTGGTACGGGAAAAACCACAATAGCTCGTTTAATTGGTAAGATATTCAAACAAATGGGATTTCTTAAAAAAGGGCACCTAGTTGAAACTGACCGAGCTGGATTAGTTGCAGGTTATGTTGGACAAACATCTCTGAAAGTAGATGAAGTTGTCAAATCAGCTCTTGATGGTGTCCTTTTCATTGATGAGGCCTACGCTTTGATACCAGATAATTCTCCAAGTGATTACGGACTAGAAGCTATTAATATCCTTCTCAAGAGAATGGAAGATTATAGAGATAGGTTGATAGTTATCATTGCAGGATATACTGATGAGATGTTAAAATTGATGCAGTCTAACCCCGGCATTAAATCTAGATTCAACCGTTATTTTTATTTTGAGAACTTTTCCCCGAACGAGTTAACTCAAATATTTGAAATCTTTTGTAATAAAACAAATCTCTTCTTAACGGATGGGGCGAAGAATAAGCTAAAGGCAATTTTTAATATTCTACATGCTAACAAAGATAAATCTTTTGGAAACGCACGGCTTGCAAGAAACCTTTTTGAAAAAACCATTGAGAGGCAGGCAAATAGGATTGCAGGAATTGCACCCCTGACCGAAGAAATATTGTCAAGTATCACTGAAGAAGATATTCCGCCAGAAAGCCAATGCACAGGGTATAAGTAGGTGAGTTGGTTCCTATGTTTAAATACAACGGACGGACAAGCTTGGCAATTATCTTCCTTATTGAGAGGCCAACAAATATTAGTTATACAAATGATAAATGAAAGTTGACAGATTGTTGATTATATAAAAGGGAGATTAGATGTCATTCAAAGCTGCCAAATGCCCTTATTGTGACGGCGACATACAAGTTCCTGACAACCGTGATACGGTAAAATGTATGTATTGTGGGAATGATATTGTTGTTAGAGAAGCAATAAAACTCGCAGGCGGTGTGTCAGTTGAGAATCTCTTAATATTGGCTGATGCGGCTTTGGAAGCCGATAATAATTCTGAAGCATATAACTACTACACAAAAACACTTGAACACGATCCGACTAATTATAGGGCTTGGTATGGCAAAGCTATATCAGCAGGGTGGCAATCCACCTTAGATAATATAAGGTTATCAGAAACAATTACTGGATTTGAAAATGCAATAAAGTATGCACCCCAAGATAATAAAGGGGAACTTAAAAAAGTGTGCTCATCCTCATTAAATGTTTTATGTTACGCTTTGTATAGATCAGCATGGGATGCTTTCCATAGTCATATGACAGAAAAATCATATAAAAAGTGGCTTGATAGAATGGATTTAATTATTAAAACCAGATTAATAGCCTCGAATTATAACCCGGAAGATAAGGAAGTATTAGATTCAATATGTTCATCTTACCAAGCAATATTAATGGACCATACAACTAAAGCATATCTAAATGATTTTGTTAAGACCACAAACCCTCGTGATATTCATTATATTCCTTTCCATCTTTCAGAAGATCAATTTGATAAAAAGAGAAAAGAACTATTAGAGATCACTCTTGTCCAAAATAGCATGACACAAAGGTGTTTGTGAAAATCCTCCTCGAGGGTAAGGTTGTTTTGTCCAAGAAACAAGAAAACCCAAAAGGAGGATTGAGTCGATGGTACGGTGCGGCAG
>JAGOIH010000035.1 GCA_017995755.1 Sedimentibacter sp.
ACATGGATTGGCGGAGGTGTTGTACCTACATTGATTTATTATGGATTGCAGATATTATCACCAACATTTTTCTTAATTACAGCTTTGTTATTGTGCAGTGTTGTTTCCTTAGCAACAGGATCTTCATGGACTACTGCAGGAACGGTTGGAGTTGCACTTATAGGTATAGCTCAAGGACTTGGAGTTTCACCGGCTTTGGCCGCAGGATGCATAGTATCGGGAGCATATTTCGGTGACAAAATGTCTCCTTTGTCAGATACAACAAACTTGGCTCCTGCAATGGCTGGCGCAAAATTGTTTGACCACATCAGACACATGATGTATACGACAGGTCTTTCATACGGAATTGCAGCTATTCTATACATTATATTAGGGCTGCAATACAGGGGTAAATCAATTGATGCAGGAGAAATTCAAAGTATTTTAACAGCAATTGAAAGCATTTATTATATCAACCCATTATTCTTATTGGTTCCTGTTATTACAATCGGCGCTGTTGCCATGAAAATACCTGCAATCCCGGGACTTCTGTTAGGTGTTGTATTAGGATCATTCTGTATGTTTTTCCAGGGCAGCGGAGATATAGGAAGCATAATAGATGCTATCCATTACGGAGTAGCTGCAGAATCAGGTCATGCTATGGTTGATGAGTTGTTGTCAGGCGGAGGTATGGATAGCATGATGTGGACCATATCACTGATTATGTGCGCTTTGACCTTCGGCGGTGTTCTTGAATCAACAGGCATGATGGCAAGCATTGCAAACAATATGCTTGCACTTGCAAAGAAGACAGGTTCATTGATTTTAGTAACGATATTATCCTGCTTGTTTGTAAACATCCTGTGCGCCGATCAATACTTAGGTATTGCTTTACCGGGTAAAATGTTTAAGGATGCTTACGCTAAAAGAGGTTTGGCACCGAGAAACTTGTCTCGAGCTCTCGAAGATTCAGGAACAGTTACATCAGCCCTTGTTCCATGGAATACATGCGGGGCTACAATGTCTTCATTCCTGGGTGTAAGTACATTTGCATACGCACCATTTGCATTCTTTAACCTTTTAAGCCCGATTGTATCAGTTATTTACGGTTTCACCGGATTCTCAATTATGACAATTGAGGAAGACCCGTCATCACCTGAATATAAGCAAAAAATGAAGGTTAAGAAATCACCGAAAGAATTGGAAGAGTATATTAAAAATTACCAGGCTAAAGCACAAGTAGCTGAATAAGAACCAATAAGAACTAAATAATAACCCTGCAGGCCGACTGCGGGGTTTTTTATTAAATATTTGACAATTTACGGCATTCAATATATTATATTTTTAAGAATGTAATGGGGGTAGATTAATTGGCCAGAGGGAGTACATTTGATAAAGAATTATATAAACTTGCAGATAATGAAGACAATATTGAAGCTGTCAGAGAAATACTTCTGAAGGATATTAACAATACCTTTGATTATAAATTAAAAATTGACAAGCTGCTTAAGTTTTCAAAGGAAAATAATCTAAGCCGGTCTGAAGCCTGGGGCTATTATTATCTGGGATGGCATCATTTTGATATTTCTGAATATGAAAAGGCAGTAAATAAATTTTTAATTTCATATGATCTGTTTGATAAGCTTAACAATTCATATGAAATCGCATATGCCTGCAATGGATTGACAAATGCCTACTGCCGCATGGGACAATACAAATTATCAAATGAATGGGGTCTAAAGGGAATCTCCTTTTGTGATGATACCGGTAACAAAGAGGCAATGATTATACTCCTTCTTAACACTTGTACCAACTACATACAAATGGAGTATTATGACAAAGCATTGGATATGCTGGAAAGCATAGAAGAAATGGATTATATATTAAATACAACTCAAAAAATCTCATATCTGCTGTCAAAAGCAGAAATTGAAATAAATATCGGAAATCCGGAAAATGCATTTGAAATTATTGATAAGGCAATGGAAATAGAGTCAGATGCAAAGCTTAATGCAGACATAAGCGAAATGCTTAAGCTTAAGGGCATGGCTTATTTAAAAACAGGCAAATATGATTTGGCAGAGGAACAGTTTAAAAGTTCCTTTGATATAAGTGTCAAATATGACTTAATGTATGAAAAATGTTCAGCCATGCTTGAATGGTCAAAATTATATATGATCACAAAAAATGATGAAGATGCAATAAAGCTGCTGGACGAAATCATAATCATCAGTTCATCCAAAAAATATAATCACATAATGAGAGAAGCATTTCATTCTTTGTACTTGGTTTATAAAAGGCAGGATAATACTGAAAAGGCACTGCACAATCTTGAAGAGTACACAAAGGTTGATGATGTAATGTATGATTATGAGCAAAGTCAGCTCATGGCAAAAATGAGCTTAAACTACGTAAAACGTACAGCAGAGCAATATAAAAGGCTTGCAACCTATGACCAGCTGACCAAGTTCTTAACAAAACTGGAAATACAGAAGATTGGTTATAAAATTTTTGAAGAGCATAAGGATAAAAAGAAAAAATTCAGTTTAATGATGATGGATTTGGATAATTTCAAAGATGTAAATGATACCTACGGCCACATTTATGGAGACAAGGCCATGAGTATTGTGGGAGAAGTCATTACAAAGAGCATAAGAAATACAGATTATATAGGCAGATTCGGCGGTGATGAGTTTTTGCTCATATGCCCTGGAGCAGGCATAAAGGAAGCATCGGAAGTTGCTGAAAGGATAAGAAAAGCTCTTGAAAACCATTTATTTATATTAAGCGATGAAATAAGGTTAAAACTCACAGTGAGCATCGGAGTACATGAATACAGCGAAGAGGACAATTCTTTAACCGATATGATAAAAATTGCAGATAAGTGTTTATACAAGGCAAAAGAAACAAGAAATAAAGTTGTGTGCTGATTAATTGAAATGAAATCACGGAGTATGTAAAGTGCAGACCTTACATACTTTTTACATTTAAAAATTCCAGATGTATTGTCCATTTCAGAGGGGATTTTTTTATGATTAAACTAATGATTCTGAGGGTAAACTAAAAGAGAGACTTACAAACAGGAGAGTACAATGAACAAAATTCTGAGAATAAACTTAAGAACAAAGGAAATAACATATGAAGATGCTCCTCGCAAATATTTAGAAACAGGGGGCAGAGGATTAATAGCAAAATTAATGCTTAAAGAAGTAAATCCACATTGCGACCCGTTAGGAAGAGAAAATAAACTCATTATCGCAAATGGCCTGTTGACCGGAACAAATGTGTCCAGTGCAAGCAGGATTGCCATAGGAGCAAAAAGTCCCCTGACAGGAGGAATCAAAGAAAGCAACGGAGGGGGAATTACTGCAATGTGGCTTGCTTCCATTGGACTGAAAGCTCTTGTTATTGAAGATATTCCCGAAGAAGATGAGTGGTATTATATAAAAATAAGCAAGAATTGTTGCAAGCTGGAGCCTGCAGGAGAGTACAAAGGTATGGGCACCTTTGGCTTTTGTGAAAAAATGATTGATAAATATCCCGATTGTGCAGTTACATGCATAGGCCAAGCCGGTGAAAGACTGTATAATATCGCAGGAATAGCAACTATGGATAAGGAGAAAAAACCAAACAGATACAGCGGCAGAGGGGGACTTGGAGCAGTGATGGGCTCCAAGCATATTAAAGGGATAGTTGTAGAAGAAAAAGGAAAAGTTGAAATAAAGGATATGGAAAAATACAATAAAGTATTAAGGAAATATTCATCAATAGTTATAGAAAATCCCAGCTCCATCTCATACAAAACTCTAGGTACGGCTGCAACAGTAAGGGTAACAAATGATTTAAGCGGACTACCCGTAAGAAATTTCAGAGGGGGAAAATTTGAGCATGCAGAAGAAATTTCGGCGGAAAGTTTGTATGAGTTCATAAAAAACAGGGGCGGAGAAGGAAAAACTTCTCACGCATGTATGCCCGGCTGTATAATTCAATGCTCAAACGTGGTTCCTGACAAGGAAGGAAAAACAATCGTATCTCCCCTTGAATATGAAACAATAGGATTGATGGGCTCAAATCTTGGAATTGGCGACTTGGAAACTATTGCAAAACTAAATGCCATTTGCAACGATTTAGGAATAGACACCATTGAGACAGGTGCTGTTATGGGAATTGCAATGGAAGCCGGCCTTGCACAATTTGGAGACAGTGAAGGAGCTTTAAACCTCATAAATGAAATTGAAAATGATACAGAGCTTGGTAAACTTCTGGCTAAAGGAACAGCTGCTGCAGGTAAAATACTTGGGGTTGAAAACATCCCTGTTGTAAACGGTCAGGCTATGCCTGCATATGATCCCAGAGCAATAAAAGCAATGGGAGTTACCTTTGCAACCTCACCCATGGGTGCAGACCATACCTATGGTCCCATGATAAAGACCAATGACTACATCGGTGCTTCAAAGGATGCACAAATTATGATGGCAAAAATCGACTGCTTGGGAGTATGCATGTTTGCAAGACAAGCAATAGCAAAACATATGGATCTACTTGTTGAATTGGTAAATTCAGTTCATGGCTGGGAGCTGGACATGGATTGGCTTGACGATACGGCATTGGAAGCCATAAAAGACGAGCACAAATTTAATGAGCTTGCCGGATTTCGCGAAGAAGATTACCGCATGCCAAAGGCATTTACGGAGAGAAAAATAGAAAGCACAGAACAGGTTTTTGATATTAACCAGGATGAGCTGGATAAACTGAGGTCATGGCTATGATAAGCATAAAACTGTCCGGGGATAACGGTGTAAAGAGTATTGAGCTTGAATATAAGGATGTTACAATTGATGAAATAATCACTGAATTAAATATTGACAAGCATCACATCGGTGCCGTGCTTGTCAACTGTATTCCAAAGAAATTTTCAGATAAGGTGGAAGATAATGCAGAAATATATTTCCTGCCTATTTTAAGCGGGGGCTAAAAAGCCGTATTCTCAGGCAACATAAAAGTACATCATCATAAAGTGACAGAAGGTTCCTGCCAAAACAAATACATGAAACAATTCGTGAAAACCAAACCATGTTTTATCCGGGTTTGGTTTTTTCAGTCCGTAAATCACTCCTCCGATAGTGTATAATAATCCACCTGATATAAGCCAGAATAATCCTGAAGCGGACATGCTTCTTACCAAGGGCATGAAAACAAAAACTGAAATCCATCCCATTCCCAGATATAATCCTGCACTCACCCATCTGGGGGCATTAATCCAAAATATTTTTATAAATGCTCCTATTATTGTAATTGACCATACAAGAGCGAGTAATTTAAGTCCAATGTTTTTATCCAATACTAAAAGGCATACCGGTGTATAGGTACCTGCAATTAAAACAAAAATCATTATGTGGTCCAGTTTCCTCATTATGACTTTTGCTTTTTTCTTTGAACTGTCAATAAAATGGTAAACACAAGAAGTGGAATACAAAAGTATCATGCTTAAACCGAAGATCAAGAACGAAACTGCAGCAGTCAGGCTCTTCATCCTAAAGGACATATTCAACAACAGACACAAAGCAATTACTCCAAAAATTGCTCCCCCAAGGTGAGTTAAAGCGCTGGTGATTTCTTTTTTATTTGTATTCATATTTCCTCCCTTGATACTTTACACTATAATATTCTTTAATGGCAACAATGTCAATTATAAGATGCCATAACAGCATTTTTAAGAGACATCATCTGGAGACATTCTTCCTACAAACAAAGATTTTTCCTGAACAGGAAGGGCTATATTAAATCGGCAATTCATTGTTTATTAATACTATTTTAATTATTCGGATGTAGTATATAAAGGTGTAATTTCTTTTGCTCAGGGAGTTTTTAGCCTGGAGTTTATCCCCAAAATTTTTATTGATAAAACAAGACAGTCTTGATACAATTAATAACAACATAAGAAATGAGTGAGTCAATGTTCGGATACGTTAACATTAATAAAATGGAATTGAAATTCAAGGAATATTACAGCTACAAGGGTTATTACTGCGGCCTGTGCAAAAGCTTAAAAAGAAAGTACGGGAATGTTTCAAGGCTTACATTGAATTATGATATGACATTTTTAATACTTTTATTAAGCTCCCTTTATGAACCGGACAACAAAATTTCTAATGAAAGATGCATTGTTCATCCAGGCAGGAAACAGTTTGTTATACAAAACGACATAACAGATTATGCTGCTAGCCTAAACGTAATGCTTTCATATTACAATATGCTTGATAACTGGGAAGATGACAGGGACTACAAATCATTGGCAGCAGCCAGGCTGTTGGAAAGCAAATTTATTAAATCAAGCTCTGTTCTTTGTGATTTAACAAAAACGGTAAAGCTTAGGCTCAATAATATTTCCATGCTTGAAAAACAAAATATAGATGATATTGATGCTGTATCCAATGAGTTTGGCCGCTTGATGGAAGAAATGTTTTTATACAAAAAGGACCATTGGGAGCCAAGCTTAAGGAAAATTGGCTTTTATCTGGGTAAATATATATATTTTATTGATGCCTTCGACGATATGAAGAAGGATGAAGTGAAGAGCTCATATAATCCCTTTAATAAATTAAATATAGAAAACAAGGAAGAATACGCCAGGTCTCTCTTAATGCTTAATTTGTCGCTTTTAAGCGATGAGATAGAGAAACTGCCCTTGGCTCAGGACAAAGGAATAATTGATAATATTATATATTCAGGGATGTTGAATAAATTTAATAATAAGGAGAATACAAATGAAAGACCCGTATGAAATACTAGGCTTAAATAGAGGAGCAACCAAGGAAGAGATTAAAAGCGCCTACAGAAAATTAGCAAAGATGTATCATCCTGACATGAACGAGAACAATCCTCCTCATTTGCAGGAATTGGCAGAGGAAAAATTCAAGGAAATACAATGGGCTTATGATGAAATAATGAACGGAAACGCCGACAGCGCAGGCTACGGCTCCACATATACAGGCAACAATTCAAGAAGCACCGGTGATTTATATTCAGTAAGGCAATATGTCAATTCAGGAAGATTTCAGGAAGCTCTGAGCATTCTTAGAAGAACAAGGGTTAGAAATGCAGAATGGAATTTTCTGACGGGTGTTTGCTACGTAGGCTTAGGGTCTATCAATCAAGGCATGCAGCATATTCAAACTGCTGTCAATATGGAGCCTGCAAATATGGAATACCAGAACTATTTAAATCAAGTATACAACATGCAGCGCTCATATCAGCAAAGAGCATACAATTACGGAGGGGGCTCAAACTCTGTTGATTGCTGTACTCAGCTTATCTGTGCAGACTGCCTTTGTGAATGTTTGGGGGGAGACCTTATTTCATGCTGCTAAAAAGCAAGGACACGGCATACCTGGGTGTGCTTTTAGGACTAAATCAACTGTTTATAATACTTTCATCAGTAATCGAAACAAGCACCATAATTCTGATGGCCGCAGGAGCATTGGTTGTGGGAGTTGTAGTGGTTGAATTCGGAGGAAAAACAGGAATATTGTTTTACATTGCATCATGCATATTAGGTTTTATTTTAACCTTCAACAAGGTTGAAATTATTACATACATATGTTTTTTCGGTATTTACAGCATTATTAAGCACTATATTGAAACAAAAGTACTAAATAGATACATATCCTATGCAGTAAAAATTGCATCTTTTAATATTTTAATATTGTTAACATATTTGACAGCAAGACTTTTTATTAATTTTCCCCTCCAATGGCTGATGATTTTATCAGCCCAGGTATTGTTCCTAATATATGACTACGCCTTCACAACATTTATCAATGTATATATCAATTCTATAAAACCAAAATTAAGAAGATGAAATGTGTAAAATTTCACTTCTGTACTGCCTGCGGGTATTGGCTCCAGTCTTTGTCGAAAAATGAAAAAGCCTGTATTATCCATTGCTTATAAAAATAGATTATGCTAAAATTAAAAGTGGTATTTGAATTGAGAATTGATACCATATATTAAAGGTGTCATCTGCACCTATTAATTTATAGGAGGATTTATGTTTAAAAAAGCAAAATATGCGATTTTATTATTATTACTCACAGTGTTATTGACATCATGTACTGAATCCGCTGATGCAGATGTTGACACAACAACCCCCGGAGCAAGTAACGGAGACGTTGAAATTGTACCTTCAGAACCTGAGATATCAGAAGAAGAAAAAGCAAAATTAGAACTGGAAAAAAGAAAAGCTGAAAGAGAAGAGCTGGAAAAACAAAGAAAAGAGCAATTGGGAGAATTTTATGTACCCCTTATTCCGGTAGGCGAAGAAAGGGATAAAAAGACCGTTGAAGTTAAAGCATTGTACGTAACAGCCCACACGGCAGAAAATGAATTAAACAAGGAGAACATCGATGCATACGGTGCATATGTGAAAGCTCTTGAAGAAAAAGATTCCCAAAAGGCAAGAGAATTGTTTGACAGCGCTGAAAAAGCAAATAAATTTGAAAGAATTGTAGGAATAGCTGCTGCTACTGAAATAAACGGCCTGGTTATAAATGTCAAGGATGATAACGGCTTTATAACATATGAAAGCAATGTGGAAATAGTTCAGGACATGAATAAAGACACACCTGTTCCGATAAAGGATATCCATAAAATGCTTAAGGTGTTGAAGGAGTATGATATCTATACCATAGGTAGAATTGTTGCCTTCAAGGACAAGAATTTTGCTGTCAAAAATCCTGACCACTCCATTCAGCTCAAGTCCGGAGGAACATGGCTTGACCCTAACAGCGGAGGTATTCCCTGGATAAATCCCTTCGACCAGTATGTTTGGGATTACAATGTGGCAATAGCCAAGGAAGCATCGCTTGTCGGCTTTGACGAAATACAGTTTGACTATGTGCGTTTCCCGGACGGGGCTAAAACATATAATCCCATTACGGAATTCCCCGGAAGAAACGGACGTGATAAGGATGAAGCGATTGCTGACTTTTTGGAATATTCAAGAAAGGAATTAGAGCCCTACAATGTAAATTTAGGTGCCGATGTATTTGGCTTAATAACCAGGACCTGGGATGATTATCCTGAGGATATAGGCCAGACCTGGATACTGATAGGAGAGCATGTTGATAATATCTGCCCCATGGTTTACCCCAGCCATTATTCCACAGGCTGGTACAATTTGGAGAACCCAAATGCCTATCCTTACTTAGTTGTAAAAGGGGCCATGGAGGAAGCAATTGAAAAAAATTCATCCATGGAAAAGCCGCCGGTTGTAAGACCTTGGATTCAAGACTTTGACTGGGCAGGAATTGTATACGGTCCCGATAAGGTGAGAGACCAAATTATAGCAGCCAAGGAGCTTGGCATATTTGAATACATGATTTGGAATCCAAGCAATGTTTATGACCCCTATGCATTTATGCTTACTGAAAAAGAAAAGGCAGTTGTTTATCCTCTGGATAAGGGCGAGCTTGATTATAAAGAAAAATCACCTGTAGACGGAGCAGAGAAATTTTTGACCGGCATGCTTCAAGGAAAGTACAGCTACACATATTTAATGACTCCCCTTGCATACAGGGCTAAGGATTTTGATGAATTTTCAAAACTTCAGGAAGAAAGTTATATTAAGCTGTTAAACTTCAAAGTATATTCTTATACAATGGATGCTTATGACAACAATAAAGCAAATGTAAGCCTATACTATAAAATTGAAGTTAAAAAAGGTGATACTACAGAAATAATTGAAAAGGACAATGTTGTCTGGGAGGCTGTAAGGGAACTTAACATCTGGAAAATAAAAGCAGACTGGGACACCGGGGATGTATCTTAAACCGGTCATACCTGAAACGAGAGGAATATAATGTCTTAAAGTTTGCTTTTAAACAAATATTTTTGGCATTACTTGAAACCTTGAGCATATTCATTTAAAAGGGTTACTATTTTTTGCTATACAACAATAATGGTGTACGTTAGATTAAAACATATGTGCACAAAATAAAACCAAAAAGCTTGACAAGCTTAGATTTATTGGTATAATTATTTTTATATATTTAAGCAGGTTAACCTGCAGAAGGCGAGGACGGGTATGAAAAAATACAATGTGGCAATATTAGGGGCAACAGGTGCAGTAGGGCAAGAAATGCTGAAGGTCCTGGGGGAGAGGAATTTTCCCATAAACAATCTAAAGCTGCTGGCAAGCAAAAGAAGTGAAGGAGCTTTAGTTGAATTCAAAGGAAAAGAATATGCAGTGGAAGAAGCAAAAGAATCATCTTTTGAAAATATAGATGTGGTCCTTTGTGCAGCTGAAAACGATATAAGCGAAAAATTGTCTCCTGCTGCTGTAAAGGCAGGTGCGGTTGTAGTTGATAATTCAAGTGCATTCAGATTATTTGACAGTGTTCCTCTTGTTGTGCCTGAAGTTAACGGAGAGGATGTTAAAAACCATAAGGGAATAATATCAAACCCCAACTGCTCAACAACCATTGCATTGACTGCAATAAATGAACTAAATAAATATTCTAAAATTAAAAGGATGATAGTTACAACCTTCCAGGCAGTATCAGGCGCCGGAGTAAACGGGATAAAGGAGCTTGACCAGCAGATTAAGGATATCAGCGAAGGTAAAGAAGTTGAAATAAATACATTCCAGTATCAGATTGCATACAATGTAATACCTCAGATAGGAAGCTTTGATGAAGCGGGATATTCACAGGAGGAAATGAAACTGCAGAAAGAAGGAAGAAAAATCCTTCACAATCCTGACTTAAAGGTAAACTGTACATGCGTTAGGGTTCCTGTTTACAGAAGCCATTCCGAATCAATCACCATAGAAACTGAAAAGGAAATAACTCCTGAAAAGGCAAGAGAGCTTTTATCAAAGGCAGCCGGAGTGAAGCTCATTGATGATGTGAAAAATAAAAAATATCCCATGCCTCTTGATACATCAGACCAGGATTTAATATATGTAGGCAGGATAAGAAAGGATATTAGTGCAGAAAATTCACTGGTATTATGGTGCAGCGGGGACCAAATAAGAAAAGGCGCGGCTACAAATGCCGTACAAATAGCGGAAGTATTGGCAAAAGAAAATCTAATCTGATTTTATCATTGATAAGTTGAGAGAAACTTACACAAATATTCAAACAAAAAAGGAGACAGGTAAAAGTCTCTTTTTTATGAAGTATTATGCCGTAAAAGAGACCTCAACCCGCGGTGCTGCCATCAAAGGATTTTGAGTTTCATATATTTAATTGGACAAATGTTCGATTATGTTATAAAATATATCAGTAAAGGGAACACACCATCAAAATCGTACAGCTCGCCGATGAGCGCAATTTTAAGCGTACCCATTACGAAGGAGGTTTTATGGACTATATTATTATATCAATGCTTATAATTCTGATTGCTGTAAATCTTGTTTTACTTATAAGGCAGTTAAAAAACAATTCAAAGGACCAAATAATTTCTGAGCTTAAAATTAATATAAGAGAAAACAATTTAGATTTGATTGATTCTGTGAACGGGAAAATTGCCGAATCTGAGCATAAGCAGCTGAGGGAACTGTTGACAAACAAGTTGGAAACATTCGAAAGAATTGACAAAAACACCAATAGACAGACCGAATCCTTTCTAAACTTCAGTGCTGACACCTCAAAGACTCTGAATGATAACTTTACTTCTTTGAATGAAAGGGTAGGGCAGAATCTTGACAGAATAAACCAAAGGGTTGAAGAAAGACTGAATGAAGGTTTTGAGAAAACAAACAAAACATTTATCAACATTCTTGAAAGATTATCGAGAATAGATGAGGCACAAAAGAAAATAGACAGCCTTTCTACAAATATTGTTTCATTGCAGGATGTTTTAACAGATAAAAAAAGCAGAGGAACCTTTGGAGAAGTTCAGCTCAATCACATTTTGTCGGTGGTTTTCGGAGAGAAGAACGATAAGATATATGAACTTCAAAAAACATTGGATAACTCAATGATTGCAGATGCTGTGCTCCATATACCCGAACCGGTTGGAATGCTTTGCATAGATTCAAAATTTCCTCTTGAAAATTATCAGCGCATGATTGATTTGAACAATTCCGAAAGTGAAAGAAGAAAATATGCAAGAGATTTTAAAATAAATGTTAAGATGCATATTAAAGATATAGCTTCCAAGTACATAATTCAGGGACAAACATCAGACCAGGCAATAATGTTTATTCCTGCAGAAGCAATATTTGCAGAAATAAATGCATACCATCAGGACCTTTTGGATTATGCAGGTGAGAATAGGGTTTGGATAACTTCTCCAACAACATTGATGTCAGTTTTGTCAACCGTACAGGTTGTTCTAAGAAATATAGAAAGGGAAAAATACGCAGGAATAATTCATGAGGAGCTTAATAAATTAGGGAAAGAGTTTAAGCTCTACAAGGACAGGTGGGAGTCCCTGTCTAAAAATATAAAGCGGGTTTCAGATGATGTGGACAAAATAAACATAACTTCCAATAAAATTGAAAGAAAATTCGATAGAATATCCAAGGTCGAAATGAACTGTGAGAATGAAATTGAAGAAATAGAATACAGCGAGGTATAAACGGTTGATTATTTATATATTGGCATATTAATTGCAAATCTAATAATCAAACATAAAAATTTGCGTCAGTATAAAGGTGAGTGATATGACAGTATCTTTTGAAAATTTAATTAATGAGAAAAAAAACTTTGTATTAATAGGTGAAACAGGCAGTGGCAAAAGCGAAATTGCACTGAATCTTGCGGTTAAGCTAGAAGATGCTCGTGTTGCTGTATCCGATTAAATGATTAGGGAGGAATTTCAATGTATAAAATTTTAGCAATAAATCCAGGTTCTACATCCACTAAAATAGCTGTATATGAAGATGAAAATATCATATTTAAAAGAAGTATAGATCATCATGCGGAAGAAATCTCCAAGTATGCCACAGTAAATGATCAGTTTAATATGAGATATGAATTAATATTAAAAGTATTAGGGGAAGAAAAAATTAAAGCTGAGGATTTGAGTTGTATAGTAGGTAGAGGGGGACCGGCTGCTCCTTTTGAATCCGGTGCTTATATACTTGATGAAGTGTTGGTAGATAAGCTTATGAATAAACCAATGAACAACCATGTATCCCTTTTAGGTGGAATAATTGCTTATCATATGGCTAAAAAGATAAACGTTCCTTCATATATTTATGATGCTGTTTCTACGGATCAGTTTGAAGATGTTGCAAGAGTCTCTGGTGTTAAGGAAATTATTCGTCAAAGCGCAGGTCATGCCTTGAATATGAGAGCTGCAGGAATTAAAGTATCTAAGGAATTAGGCAAAAAATACGAGGATTTAAATTTATTAATTGTTCATTTGGGTGGCGGTATTTCTGTAAGTATTCATAAAAAGGGACGCATGGTAGATTTAATATCAGATGATGAAGGGCCCTTTTCTCCGGAACGAAGTGGTGGAGTGCCCTGCAGAACATTGGTAGACATGTGCTACAAGCATGACAGGGACTATATGCAAAAATTATTGAGGGGAAAAGGCGGACTGGTTTCATATCTGGGTACAAGTGATGCTAGAGAAGTAGAAAGAAGAATTGAAGCTGGCGATGAATATGCTGAATTTATTTACGAAGCAATGGCTTATCAAATAGCTAAAAATATAGGTGCGCTGGCACCTGTAGTTGACGGTAAAGTAGATGCACTTATAATAACCGGCGGATTAGCTTTTTCAGAACTGCTTATGTCAATGATTATAAAAAAAGTAGAATTCATTGCACAGGTTATTGTAATTCCTGGAGAAAATGAACTGGAATCTTTGGCTCATGGAGCGCTTAGGGTACTTCGCGGGGAAGAAGAAGTGCATGTGTATAGAGATAACTCAGATAAGCATTAAATGCGCGATAAATTTAATTTATAAATTGTTCGCCAGGGATACGGAATTTAAGGAGTGTAATTATATGAATATTGATAATTCTATAAAGCACAATAAAAGGTGGCTTTACCTTGCTGCAGGAACTGTTATGCTTATGATTTTAGGCTTAATATACGCTTGGTCCATCTTTGCAAGTCCATTTAAAAAAATTTATACAACCTGGACCAGCTCTAACTTATCACTGACATTTACGATTTCAATGATTTTCTTTTGCATTGGTGGATTTTTAGGAGGTAAATTATCTGCAAAAATTAAGCCAACCATTATTATAAAAATCTCTGCAGTTTTACTTTTTATTGGTTTTTTTGGTCTATCTAAATTAAATCCAAATAATCAGGATACAAGTTTAATTATGTTATATATTTTTTATGGAGTCCTATGCGGAGGCGGAGTTGGGATAGGTTATAATGCAGTAATTGGAAGTGTTAATAAATGGTTTCCTGATAAGATTGGATTTTCTTCAGGCATATTATTAATGGGATTTGGGTTTGGCGGCATGTTATTTGGTGGAATAATTAATATTTTTGTTAATAATTTCGGGCTATCTAAAACTTTTTTAGCTTTAGCCGTTGGAATATTCACAATTTTAATGGCAGGATCCTTTATTATAAAAATAAATGAAACGCAACTTACGGTTAATAAACAAAATATAAGTATAAATTGTAAAGTTAGTTATTTACCGTCAGAAATGATAAAGACATTTACTTTCTGGTGTTTTTTCTTTTGGACTATTACGGTAGCATCATCAGGTTTATTAGTTGTTAACCAAGCTGCAGCAATAGCTGAAAAATTTGGCGCACCTGCTGTTCTAGGACTTTTGGTATCTGTTTTTAATGGTCTGGGAAGGGTATTTTTTGGGCAAATTTTTGATAAATTCGGATATAGCAGGGCAATTA
>JAGOIH010000036.1 GCA_017995755.1 Sedimentibacter sp.
TTTAAAATACAATATGAGAATACTGACTCCAAGAGTGCAGGGACATTAGTGGAGCAATATGATACAGTTTATGTTGTTCAAAATCCTCCCATGGAGATTTTATCCCAGCAGGAATTGGATGATATTTATGACATGGATTACACGATGAATTACCATCCCATGTATAAAAACTCAGGCATACCTGCCCTTAATGAAGTAAAATTCAGCATAACAAGTGTCAGGGGATGCTTTGGAGGATGCAGCTTTTGCTCTCTTAACTTCCATCAGGGAAGAATAATCCAAAAAAGAAGCCACGAATCAGTTCTTAATGAAGTTGAGAAAATGAGGAGGGACAAGGATTTCAAAGGATATATACATGATGTGGGAGGGCCTACGGCTAATTTTAGAATTAAGGCATGCAAGAAACAGGAGAAATACGGCGCATGCATTGACAAAGAGTGCTTAACACCGGAAAGATGCAAAAATCTCCAGGTTGACCACTGTGATTATATAAAATTATTGAGGAAAATAAGAAATACTGAAGGAATAAAAAAAGTATTCATTCGTTCCGGCATAAGATACGACTATGTAATATATGATAATAATGATGAATTTATGGAAGAACTGTGCACACATCATGTGAGCGGACAATTAAGAACTGCCCCGGAGCATGTATCTGAACATGTTTTAAAGCTCATGGGCAAGCCTTCCATAAAAATATACAATAAGTTTGTAAAAAAGTTTTACGAGATAAATAAAAGTATCGGCAAGGAACAATATATCGTACCTTATTTTATATCATCCCATCCCGGCTCCCGTTTGAACGATGCCATAGAGCTTGCTGAGTATATAAGAGATATGGGGCATATTCCGGAGCAGGTTCAGGATTTTTATCCTACACCGGGAACACTGTCGACTTGTATGTATTATACCGGATTCAACCCAATTACAAATGAAGAAGTATATGTACCCAGGGATAAGGAAGAAAGAAAAATGCAGAGAGCCCTGCTTCAGTATTCTAAAAAAGAAAATTACGAATTGGTTTTAAAAGCTTTAAAAATGGAAAACAGATATGATCTGATTGGATATGGACCTAAGGCGTTAATCAAACCAAAAAAGATGCCCTAACCCTATTTTTCATGGTTTTTTATGAAAATCAGCAGGAGGTATTTGTCAACGAAATGGAGATAGCCTGGACAGTCTGTAATACAATTTTAATAATTTAATTTCTTGCAAAATCTTTCATAGTAAGATAGAATTGTAATGTAATTATTCAAAGAGGTAGCATATGAACAGAAAGGCAAGACGACGCAAAAAAAGAATAAGATTAATGTCATGGTCATTAGTACTCCTTGTGGGAGTATTGGCAGCTTCATTTGTTGTGAAGGGTATGGGCAAGGACAGGAAAAACGAAGAGCAGCCGCCGGCAGATGATCCCGTAAATGAGCAAATCGGAGAAGAAACTTCAAATGAAGTAACAAAGCCCCTGCCTGAACCTGACGTATCTATCAGAATAAGAGCTACCGGTGACATAATGTTTCATCCCTCCCAATTGGAGGGGGCATATAACTATGCCAAAAATACCTATAATTTTGAAAACTCTTTTAAAGCTATAAAAAATATTATAGAAGAAGCAGATATAGCAATAGCTAATTTTGAAGGAACAGCAGCAGGCAATGGAACATACGCCTATCAGGGTTATCCTTTGTTCAATGCTCCCGATGAAGCATTGGATGCTATTAAAAATGCAGGATTTGACATATTGCAGACTGCCAACAACCACAGTCTTGACACAAGAAAAGCAGGTATTATAAGAACAATAGAACAAATTAAAGCAAGGGGAATGGAGCCTGCAGGAACTTTCAGGGAAAAACCCGAGACAAGGGTTTTAATCAAGGAAGTTAAGGGTATTAAATTAGCATTTATTGCATATACGGAAATGGTTAACGGTCTTGAATCGGTTCTTTCACCTCAGGATTTGGATGCGATGGTTAATATCCTTAATGAGTCAAAAATGAAGGAAGATGTTGCCTTTGCCAGGGAACAAAATGCTGACGCAATAATAGCTCTCTTCCATTGGGGAGATGAATATTCAAGGGTTCAGGCAAAAAGACAGGAAATTTTGGCCGATATGCTGTTCAGAGAAGGTGTGGACATAATACTGGGCAATCATCCACATGTTATTCAGCCTACACAAACATTGGAGTATGATGGCAAAACAAAATTTGTAGCATATTCAATGGGTAATTTCTTATCAAATCAAAGGGTGGAAACCCTGGTTCCTTACGGCTTGACTGAACATGTTTCAAAATATACAGAAGACGGAATTATAATCGATATAGAAATAGAAAAAAAAGCCGGTACCCAAGAGGTATCAATTAAAAATATTAACTATATACCCCTGTGGGTTTATAAAGGTTTCAAAGAAAACGGGACAGCGGAACATGTTGTTTACCCAATAATGGATTATATTGAAGGTGCTGAACTGGATGAAGATTCAAAAGCAAGAATGAGCAGGTCATATGCGGATACAATGGCACAGATGAACGGCGAATAAACGGGGGAACTTTATGGAATTATTGGATCGTATTAGATTAATTGTTACGAATGTAGGCCTGAATACCATAGTAGATATCGGTATTGTATACTATGTTCTTTATCGCGGATACATTCTCATCAAAGACATGAGGGCAAAACAACTGGTCAAAGGAATTGTGCTTTTGGTTGCTTTAATACCTATATCCAGTATATTTGATTTATACATGGTGGAATTTATTTTAAGGAATACATTTCAGGTTGGATTAATTGCATTGGTTATTGTTTTTCAGCCTGAAATACGAAAAGCACTGGAATATATAGGCAGGACTTCCTTTACTATATCAAATGTTGAGAAAAACACCGAAACATCTAAAAAAATTATTAAAGAAATCATATCGGCAGCGACCTCCCTGTCAAGGCAAAAAATCGGAGCATTAATTGTTTTCGAAAAACAAATCGGTCTAAATGATATAATAGAAAGCGGAACTGTAATTAACGCGAATATCTCCAGCGGACTGCTGATAAATATTTTCATTCCAAATACTCCCCTTCATGACGGAGCAGTAATAATAAAGGATTATATCATAAAGGCAGCAGGATGTTTTTTACCTCTTACGGATAACAACCTTCTCAGCAAAGATATAGGGACAAGGCACAGGGCAGCCATAGGGATAACTGAAAGATCCGATTCAATAGCTTTGGTAGTTTCTGAAGAAACAGGATATATTTCCTATGCTGTGGAAGGAAGGCTTTATAGAAATATTCAAGCTGAAGAAATTGAAACTATACTGCACAGTATTTATATTGAGAATGAAAAGGTCAAGATTATAGATAAGTGGAGAAATAGAAATGAAGATAAAAGACGATAAATTAGTTATACAGATTGCCTGTCTTGTTGTTGCCATTGTTCTTTGGATGATTGTAATGCTTGTGACCAATCAAACCCTTGAGGACTCATATCCAAATGTTTCTGTAACCATAAGAAACCTGTCGGCTTTGGAAAACTCAAATTTGGTAATCATGAATTCTGACAAGGAAAATATTACTGTAACAGTAAAGGCAACAGGATTAACAGAACAGTTAAACAATATAAGCAGCAGAGATTTTTCTGCCTATATAGATGTTTTGGGTTTTAAAGAAGGAATAACAAATGCGAAGGTAGAGGTTGTGGGTCCAAGCGGTGTTGATATTGTAAGCGTTTATCCTGCCCAGATAGCATGTAATATAGAAGGAGTAATATCGAAGGTTATGGATGTTACGGTTCAATCTGAAGGAGTACAGGCCGGCAGCTATTACAAGGCACAAACAGTATCCAATCCGTCATCCGTTAAGATAACAGGGCCAAGAAGCGTTGTAAATTCAGCTGAAAAGGCAGTAGCTACCATAAACATAAACGGTGCAACAGATGATGTTATTAAAACTGTTCCTGTAAGAGTATATGATGATACGGACACAGAAATATTCTTGTCAGCACCAACAGGGAATGTTAAAGTTACAGTTCCAATCTACCCAACAAAATATGCAGAACTTGTGCCGGGTGTAACGGGAACTCCTGAAGAAGGATACGAGCTGGTGGACGTGACAGTAAAACCTGAAAGGGTGAGAATTGCTGCAAGGCAGGATATTTTAGATACAATCAAGGAACTTAATCTGGAAGTGATTGACATTACAGGTGCCTACAACAATATGCTGACAGCCAGAAATATATTGAATGCAGAGGGCTTGATACTTTTGGACCTGGAAGCTGCACCAGTTGTAAATACTGTGATTGAAAAAATCATACAAAGAGAATTTAAGTACACCTATGATGATATTCAGCTGATAAACAAAAGCGAAAATACTGATGCTGTTATTGAAGAAACAGATGAATTTCTTACGGTAACCGTGTTTGGAACTACTACCCTGCTTACTGAAATGGAAAAAGATGATTTAATCCTGACTGCAGATTTATCAGAAACTGTTACAGGTTTAAATACTGTTAATATAGATTATGTTTCCGAATTTACCTTTAAGGAAATAATATTGAGCAAAGGAACCTTGAATTTGGAAATTATTGAAGCAGTAGAACCTCAGGAAGAGGAATAAGAGATGCAAAAAATAAATTTTAACAGCATGGATTATCAGGGAATGCTGGAAGCAGTCCTTCAGGCTGCTCAGGATGCTATAAGTGTTGTAGATGAAAAAGGGGAGCATATCCTTGTTAATCCTGCTTATACAAGAATAACGGGCATTGATTATGATGAAATTATTGGAAAGAATGCTTTGTATGACATTGAAGACGGGGAACAAAGTGTGCATATGAAGGTTCTTTCAACAAAAAAACCTGTTGAAAACACAAAGCTAAAATTAAGACCCTCCGGAAAGACCGTTGTTGCCCAGGCGGCACCGATAAATGTTGACGGTGAAATGAAGGGAAGTGTGGCTGTTTTACACGATTATTCAACAATAAAGGATTTAACAGATAAGCTGGAGGAAGCGGAAAAAAAATTAAGACAGCTTACATATAAATATAAACCCGAGGATATAATCGGAAACTCAAAAGCCATAAATGAAGTAAGAAATCTAATAAAAAAAGCTGCCAAAGTTCCGGCTACTGTTCTTTTGAGAGGTGAGAGCGGCACGGGCAAAGAATTGTTCGCAAACTCAATCCATGCTCAAAGCACCCGGTCCCGTAAAAATTTTATAAGAGTAAATTGTGCCGCACTTACTGATTCTTTGCTTGAAAGCGAGCTGTTCGGCTATGACGAAGGCTCATTTACCGGTGCGCTTAAAGGAGGCAAAAAAGGTCTTTTTGAAGAAGCCGACAAGGGCACCATATTTCTTGATGAAATTTCTGAAATAAGTTTAAATACTCAGGCGAAACTTTTAAGGGTTCTTCAGGAAAAAGAAATAATGAGGGTTGGAAGCAGTAAGAATATTCCCGTAGATGTAAGGGTAATTGCAGCAACCAATTCAGATTTGACAAAATTAGTAAGTGAGGGAAAATTCAGAGAAGATTTATTTTATAGAATAAGCATTCTTCCCATAAGCATACCCCCACTAAGGGAAAGGCCGGAAGACATTCCCCTGCTGGTCAAAAGCTTTATTGCAAAATTTAATGATGAATACGGAAGAAATATTATTGATATAACAGATGATGCGCTGGCTGTCTTAAAATCCCATGACTGGCCTGGAAATGTAAGGGAATTGGAAAATATTATAGGCAGGGCAATAATATATATGAACTTAAACGAAAGAATTATTGACAGGGCGCATTTGCCCCATCTGAATGCCAATAAGCAAAATACGGGTATTGCAGTAACAATTGATGAAGGTGTACAGGACCTGGAAAGTATTTTAGATAAAACAGAAAATGAATATATCACTAAAGTTTACTTAAAATTTAATAAAAATAAAACCCGGACAGCCAGGGAGCTGGGTATTTCTTTAAGGTCCTTGTATTATAAGTTAGAGAAGTATGGTATCTTATAATCTGCAAAATATTGCAAAATTTTTAATATTTTGAAGATAATTGCATGCAAAAAATTTCAAGCAAATAATAATAAAAACCAATCAATCGATGAAATTTCAACGATTGATTTTTCTTTATTCTTGGCATATTCTTTGCAAGACATATATATCGAGGTGAGAACGTAAATGTATAGATTCGATAAATTATTGAAAGAATCAGGAAACACCCAGCCAAAAAAAATAGCTGTTGCAGCCCCCCATGACGATGACATATTGAAGGCTGTAAAATCAGCAGTTCTAAAGAATATCTGCATTCCGATCCTGATTGGCATTAAAGATAAAATTATTGAATTATCAAAGGAAATAAACTTTAATCTTGATAACATTGAGATTATTGAAACTAATGATGATATTTCAGCTGCAAGGACAGCTGTATCTTTGGTATCATCCGGCAAGGCAGATATCGTAATGAAAGGCTTGTTAGATACTTCTATTATTTTAAAGGCTGTTCTGGATAAGGAGATCGGACTTAGGACAGGCAGTGTCTTAAGTCATGCAGCAGTTTTTGAAACAGATAAATACCATAAATTTTTGATTATTACTGATGCGGCAATGAATATTGCACCTACAGCATCTGAAAAGAAGCAAATAATTGAAAACACACTTCCTCTATGCCGTTCATTGAATATTGAAAATCCAAAAGTTGCGGTAATATGCGCCAAAGAAAAGGTATCAGACAAAATGCAGGCTACTCTGGACGCCGAAATACTTGTAAACTTGTACAAAGCCGGCGAAATTAAAGGCTGCATAGTTGAGGGACCCTTTGGACTTGACAATGCAATTTCAAGGGAAGCAGCAACTGTAAAGGGAGTGAAGGGAGAAGTTGCCGGTGATGCAGATGTTTTGTTAATGCCCAATATAGAAGCAGGAAATGTAATGTATAAAACATTGACATATTTGGCTGATTCTAAAAATGCAGGCATTATTTTAGGTGCAAAGGCACCTGTCATTCTTACTTCAAGGGCGGATTCAGATGAGGCAAAGCTTTATTCAATTTTATTGGCAGTAATTTGTTCAAAGGAGAGCATATGAAACAATTAATAATTAATCCGGGTTCAACATCAACAAAAATAGCAGTATTTGATGATGAAACAATGGTTTTCGAGAAAACAATAAGACATACAAATGAAGAACTGCAGCAGTTTAACAGGGTTTCAGACCAGTTTCAATTCAGAAAGGACATGATTATTCTTGCATTGAAAGAAAACAGCATATCATTAGATATGCTGGATGCTGTAGTAGGAAGGGGAGGTTTGATAAAACCTGTCGAAGGCGGAACCTATACAGTAAATGACAAATTGATTGAGGACTTGAGAAAAAATGTAAAGGTTGAGCATGCTTCCAATCTGGGTGCTCCTTTGGCACGTTCCATAGCTGATGAAGTCAATATCCCGTCATTCATAGTGGATCCTGTGGTAGTGGATGAAATGGAAGATGTTGCAAGGGTAAGCGGACACCCTGATTTTGAAAGAATCAGCATATGGCACGCATTGAATCAAAGGGCTGTCGCCAGAAGAGCTGCTATGGAACAATTTGGCAGGAAATATGAGGACCTTAATTTTGTTGTTGCACACTTAGGAGGCGGAATATCCATAGGTGCACATAAAAAGGGAAGAGCAGTTGATGTAAACAATGCTCTTAACGGAGAAGGGCCATTCTCTCCTGAAAGGTCAGGTTCCCTTCCAATGGGACAGCTGGTCAAGATGTGCTTCAGCAGTCTCTATACTGAAGCTCAGATAAATAAGATGATGGTAGGAAAGGGTGGAATCAGTGCACATTTAGGAACAAACAGCGCAAAGGAGGTAAGTGACAGGGCCCAAGCAGGAGATGAAAAAGCAAAGCTCATATATTCTGCAATGGCATACCAGGTTGCAAAAGCAATAGGCGAGTATGCAGTAGTTCTTGACGGGGACGTTAATGCAATATTAATAACAGGCGGCATAGCTTATGACGAATATTTTGTAAAAATGATTGAAGACAAGGTAAAATTCATAGCAAAGGTTATAGCCTATCCCGGAGAGGACGAACTATTGGCTCTTGCTCAAGGGGGATTGAGAGTATTAAAAGGTATTGAAAACCCGAAAACCTATATATAAGACATAATAAATATTCCGGAAGGAGGGATATGATGCATGACAAGAGATTGGTTATTGTTATAGGTCATTATGGCAGCGGCAAAACTGAGTTTGCTGTAAACTATGCCATAAAAATGAAGGAAATATATGATAGTGTATCTATTGCAGATTTAGATATAGTTAATCCCTATTTCCGCTCCAGGGAAAAGAGAGAGTTGTTTGAAGAAATCGGAATAAAGCTGTTTGATTCAAGCATAAGAAATACAGCAGTTGATATACCTGCCCTTCCGGCTGAGCTGATGGGAGTTATTTTAAATCAAAATGTAAAATCAATACTTGATGTAGGAGGAGACCCGGTGGGAGCGAGAGTTCTAGCCAGGTATTCAGACCAAATCAAGAATGTCGAGTATGATATGCTGTATGTAATTAACGGAAACAGACCATCAACAAGCACCGTTGAAGGAGTTTTGAAATATTTAAAAATGATTGAAGATACATCAAGGTTAAAGATAACAGGGCTGGTAAACAATACCCACATGTTAAAATCTACCACAGTTGAAGATGTGGAATTCGGTCATGAACTAACTAAAAAGGTATCATGGGAAACAGACATTCCCATAAGATATGAAGCTGTTATAAAAGAGACAGCTGACAAAATAAAGAACCAAGAAATAATAGAAAAGTTGTTCCCCATAAATCTATATATGAGGGAAGAATGGATGAGTTAAAGGAGGTTTTATAATGGCAAAAGGTAAGGTTACATTTAATGACAATGCATGCAAAGGCTGTGAACTTTGCGTTGCGGTTTGTCCGGTAAAAATTATTAAATTGAACAAAGAGAAAATAAATACCAAGGGTTACAGCCCTGCCCATGTAATTGATCAAGAAAAATGTATTGCCTGCGGGAATTGTGCAATTATGTGTCCTGATTCAGTAATAAAAGTAGAAAGATTATAGTGGAGGTAGATTATGTCAAAGATATTAATGAAGGGCAATGAAGCTGTTGGAGCCGCTGCCATTAAAGCAGGCTGCAAATTTTTCTTCGGTTATCCTATAACCCCCTCAAGTGAAATACCTGAATATATAGCAAGAGAGTTACCGGCAGCCGGGGGAGTTTTTCTGCAGGCAGAAAGCGAAATAGCTGCAATAAACATGGTTTACGGGGCAGGCGGATCAGGTGCAAGAGTTATGACTGCATCTTCAAGCCCTGGAATTTCCTTAAAACAGGAAGGGATTACCTATTGTGCGGGTGCTGAAATTCCGTGTGTTATAGTTAATATGATGAGAGGCGGCCCGGGACTTGGAAGCATACAGCCGGGACAAGCAGACTATTATCAGTCAACAAGAGGCGGCGGAAACGGTGACTACAGAACACTGTGCTATGCACCGGCAAGCATACAGGAACTGGTTGATTATGTCATGTTAGCATTTGACAAGGCAGATTATTACAGAAATCCCGTGCTGATATGCGGGGACGGAATGATTGGTCAAATAATGGAAGCTGTTGAATTTAAAGATCCTGAACCGATTGAGCTGCCACCTAAAGATTGGGCGACAACGGGAACAGGCGGAAAAAGAAAACCTGTTGTTGTAAACTCTCTTTATTTAGAGGCAGAAGAACTGCAGGAACACAACAAACACTTGGAAAAGAAATACAAGCAAATGGAAGAAAATGAAGTTCTATATGAAGCATTTGGTTTGGAAGATGCTGATGTTGTGTGCGTTGCTTACGGTACTACAGCAAGGATAGTAAAAACAGCAATAAAACAGGCAAAAGCAAAAGGAATAAATGTGGGTATGATAAGACCTATTACTTTGTGGCCATATCCCTACGACGTATTCAAGGAAATTGGAGATAAAGCCAAGGGAATACTTACAGTCGAGATGAGCCAGGGTCAAATGACTGATGACGTAAAAATTGGTATTGCCGGAAGACTGCCTGTATATTTCAACGGCACACAAGGCGGTATGGTTCCGACACCCGGAAACATTTTGGCAGATATTGAGAAAATAGCAGGAGGTGCAAAATAATGACAATTGTATATGAAAAATCAAAGGGCTTAACAGATACACCTTTTCATTATTGCCCTGGTTGTACTCATGGTGTTATTCATAAACTGGTTGCAGAATCTTTGGTTGAATTAGGAGTTTTGGATGATGCAATAGGAGTAGCTCCTGTTGGATGTTCAGTACTTGCTTACAAATATTTTAACTGCGATATGCAGGAAGCTTCTCACGGAAGAGCACCGGCAGTTGCAACAGGCATCAAGAGAGTCCATCCCGACAAGGTTGTATTCTCATACCAAGGTGACGGTGATTTAGCATCAATAGGAACTGCGGAGGTTGTACATGCAGCACATAGAGGAGAGAAAATAACCACAATCTTTGTTAACAACGCAATATACGGGATGACCGGCGGACAGATGGCTCCTACCACATTGGTTGGACAAAAGACAACCACATCTCCATTTGGAAGAGATGAGGCACATTGCGGAAAACCTATAAAAATGTCAGAACTATTGGCGACAATTGATGGAGCTAAATTTGTAGAAAGAGTTACAGTAGATACTCCGGCAAATATCAGAAAAGCAAAAAAAGCTATAAAGAGAGCTTTTGAATGTCAGATAAAAGGCGAAGGTTTTGCAATCGTAGAAGTATTATCATCATGCCCGACAAACTGGGGATTTACTCCTTTAAAAGCATTGGACTGGCTGAGAGATAATATGATACCATATTATCCTTTAGGAAACTTCAGAGATTTTGGGGAGGGAAAATAATATGGAACAAAAAGTAATTATGGCCGGATTTGGCGGTCAAGGTGTTATGGCTATCGGTAAATTATTGGCATATGCAGGAATGATTGAAGGGAAAAATGTAACATGGATGCCTTCTTATGGACCTGAAATGAGAGGAGGTACGGCAAATTGTGCAGTTGTTGTATCGGAGGAAGAAGTAGGCTCTCCTCTTATTTCCAAAGACGGGACTGCAGCAATAGTTATGAACCTGCCTTCTATGGTTAAATTTGAAAAAGAGCTTGTTCCCGGCGGAAAACTTATAATAAACAAATCATTGATAGATGTTGAGCCAGAAAGAAAAGATCTGGATGTTTATTATATTGAAGCTAATGAGCTGGCATTGGAATTAGGCAACAGCAAAGTTGCAAACATGGTAATGCTTGGAGCATATCTGGAAATTACCAAAGCAGTTGAAATAGAATCAGTATTACAGGCTTTTGTAAAAGTTTTCGGTGAAGATAAAAGAGACCTGGTTCCATTAAACAAGGAAGCATTGCTGAAAGGAGCCCAGGCTGCAAAAAATTAAGGGACGGATATTTTAATATAAAAATGTTAAAATAAGTAAGGAGGACTCCTCTGCTTCATGGCAAGCGATGTGCAGAGGAATGTCCCCGGTTACAGAAATGTTTACAAGTTAATATTTAAGAAAAAGGAGGAAGGAAAGTGGAAAAAAAGGACATCAAATGGGCTGAATTAGGATTCAATTATATTAAGACCGACAAAAGATATATTTCATACTGGAAAGACGGAAAATGGGATGAAGGACAGCTTACTGATGATAATAAGGTACATATCAGCGAAGGTTCTACATGCCTGCATTACGGTCAGGAATGCTTCGAGGGACTGAAAGCTTATTCTAATAAGGATGGTGGTATACAACTTTTCAGACCTGATGAAAATGCAAAGCGTATGCAAAAAAGCTGTGAAAGAGTAATGATGCCTATAGTTCCTGTGGAAAAATTCATAGATGCCTGCATGCAGGTTGTTAAGGCTAACGCAGCATGGGTTCCTCCATACGGGTCTGGTGCTACATTATATTTGAGACCATATGTAATAGGCGTAGGTGACAATATAGGGGTTAAACCTGCAGAAGAGTACATATTCGGAGTATTCTGCATGCCGGTTGGTCCATACTTTAAAGGCGGCATGAATCCTGTTAACTTCATAACTACTGACGAAGACAGAGCAGCACCTAACGGAACAGGAAAGATAAAAGTAGGCGGAAACTATGCAGCAAGCTTGCATTCACATTTTGAAGCTGGTAAGAAGGGATTTGCAGATTGTATTTATTTAGATCCCGCAACTCATACAAAAATCGATGAAGTTGGAGCTGCAAACTTCTTTGGCATTACAAAGGACGACAAGTTTGTAACACCCCATTCATCTTCCATACTTCCAAGTATAACAAGAATTTCATTAATGCAGGTTGCCAAGGATTACTTAAACATGGAAGCAGTTGAAACAGAAATATACATTGATGAAATTGATAATTTGAAAGAAGCAGGAGCCTGCGGTACAGCGGCAGTCATAACTCCGATAGGCGGAATTATGCACAATGGCAAACTGCATGTATTCCACAGCGAGACAGAAGTAGGACCTGTTACAAAAAAGTTATATAACACATTGTACGGAATTCAGATGGGCGACATAGAAGCACCTGAGGGCTGGATTTACAAAGTAATTTAACATTTCCCTCCAATGGGCACTAAGTATAACTAAACATACTTAATGCCTTTTTTTTGTTCTTCAAAATTTAACTCTTTTATGATAAAATCAAAAAGAAGGAAAGGGGACACAAGGAGAACATATGAAGCAAATCATTAGAGAAGCAGCTTACAAAACAGGAATTGAAACATTTGGTATAAGCAATACTGCAGACTATTCCTATATGAAAGACATGCTTAACAGCAGAAAAGAAAATAATCAGGACTGTGAATTTGAAGAGCAGGATATAAATAAAAGATTAAATGCAAAAAATTTGTTTCCAGAATTAAAAAGCATAATAGCAATAGGCATTCCTTACGGTGAGGGCTACAAGCCTCCTTCAAGTCTAAATAAGGGTTTATTGAGCGTGTCCTGTCATGGAGAGGACTATCATAATACTGTTACTTCCTTATTGCTTAAGCTTGCTGAAGAAATAAAGCGCCATAGTAAGTTTGAATTTCTTCCCGTTGTTGATACATCCTTTCTTATAGATAAAGAAATATGCAAAAGTGCCGGTATTGGAAACTATGGGAAAAACAGTCTCCTTATAAATAAAAAGGCCGGATCATTTATGAATCTGGGTTATCTTTTGACTGATATTGAAATTCCGGCAGATACTATTAAGGAAGAAGATATATGTGGTACATGCATTTTATGCGTAAAGGCCTGTCCCAACAATGCAATATTTGAAAAGGGCGGCATTAATCCCAAAAGATGTGTGTCATATTTAACACAGACCAAAAGTTACATTCCTTTGGAATTCAGAGAAAGCATGGGCAGACAAATATACGGCTGTGATATTTGCCAAATTGTATGCCCCTTGAATAGAGACCTGCTAAATAATAAAACCAGGGACGCATATTCCGATTTAGAAGTTGATTTGGAAGAGCTTCTTATGATATCAAACATAGGCTTTATAAAAAAATACGGAGGCAGTGCAGGGGGCTGGAGGGGCAGAAACATATGGAAGAGGAATGCTGTTATAGCTGCAGGCAATCTTAAAATATATTCAATGTTTCAAACCATTAAATCAGAGCTTCAAAATCCCTCAGATATGATAAAGATGTATGCAGCCTGGTCTTTGTTGAAATTAAATAAACCGTCAGCTGAAAACATCCTATACGATAATTTAAAATACGAAAATGACAATGTGAAAAGTGAATACTTAAAGCTTTTGGAGGAAAAATTATGATAGTATGTTCTTGTGAAATTGAAATTTTAATATATGAGTCAAATTCTCTGAAGGAGAAAAGACAGGTAGTAAAGAGCATAATTGAGAGGATTAGGTCAAAGTTCAATGCTTCCATAGCCGAGGTGGGTTATAATGAGTTGTGGAACAGGTCCTTGCTGGGTCTCGCAGTTGTTTCAAATAATAAAAGATTATGCGACGCTTCCATATCAAAGATAATTTCTTTTATAGACAATGACGAAAGAGTTGAAATAATAAATTGCCGCAGGGAGATGGTATAATGACAAAGGCAGAAAAAGTGTATGAATTATTAAAAGAAGCTTATCCGGATGCAAAGTGCGGTCTTGAATATAAAACCCCATTACAGCTTTTGATATCAACAATTTTAAGCGCCCAGGCTACAGATAAAAGTGTCAACAGCGTTACAGAAGAATTGTTTATAAGATATCCCGACCTGGATAGTTTTTTAACATTATCCCAGGAAGATCTTGAGCAAAAGATCAAAAAAATCGGATTATACAAAAATAAATCACAAAATATTTTCAATATGCTCAGAGTGTTAAAGGACAAATATAATGGGGAAGTTCCCAAAAGTATGGACGAGCTTTTGTCTCTTCCCGGAGTGGGAAGAAAGACCGCATCAGTAGTTCTTGTTGAAGCTTTCAGCATTCCCGCATTTCCTGTAGACACTCATGTTTTCAGAGTAACAAGGAGAATAGGCCTTGCCGTGGAAAGCACAGCCGACAAGGTATCCGATGAAATGATGAAGAAGCTTCCAAAATACAAGTGGCATCTTATGCACCACCTTTTTATAACACACGGGAGAACCACATGCACAGCCCAATCTCCCAAATGTAATATTTGCATGGTAAATGAACTATGTAAATATTTTAAAAAACAAGACAAACAATAGAAAACCTTGTTGTATTTGGCCTAAATAT
>JAGOIH010000183.1 GCA_017995755.1 Sedimentibacter sp.
CCGTAAGCATTTTCCACCCTTCCCAGTCTTCTTCATTCATACCGTCTTCAATTGATATTATGGGATATTTGTCAACCAGGTCTGCATAGTATTCAACCATTTCTTCCTGGGTAAATACTCTTCCTTCACCTTCCAGAGTGTATTTCTTTGTGTCAGCGTCAAACAAGTCGGTAGCAGCAACATCCAGTGCCAGCATAACATCTTTTCCGGGTACGTAGCCTGCTTTTTTTATTGCTTCAACTATTGTTACAAGTGCTTCCTCATTTGAGGATAAATTAGGTGCAAATCCCCCTTCATCGCCGACTGCTGTATTTAAGCCTTTCGCCTTCAATACGCTTTTCAGGTTATGGAAAATTTCTGCTCCCATTCTTAGTGCTTCTTTGAAATTTTTAGCTCCCACAGGCATAATCATGAATTCCTGAATATCCACATTATTGTCTGCATGCTGGCCGCCGTTTAGAATATTCATCATTGGCACAGGGAGAACCTTGCCGTTTACACCTCCAAGATACTGATAAAGAGGAAGACCCAGGGTATCAGCTGCTGCTCTTGCACATGCCATGGATACTCCCAATGTTGCATTAGCTCCCAATTTTCCTTTATTTGGTGTGCCGTCAAGTTCTATCAACAGTTGGTCTATTTCAATCTGGTTTAATGAATCTCTTCCTATCAATTCAGGGGCAATTACATTGTTGACATTGTCAACAGCAGTTAAGACCCCTTTGCCCAAATATCTGCCTTTGTCACCGTCTCTAAGCTCTACGGCTTCGAATGCTCCTGTTGAAGCTCCGGAGGGTACGCCTGCCCTGCCGAATCCGCCGCTTTCTGTACATACTTCTACTTCAATTGTAGGATTCGCTCTTGAATCCAGTATTTCTCTTGCATATATATCTGTTATTATTGACATAATTTTTCTCCTTTATATTTCTATTAAACTGTTTCCTGTCATATCAAGTGGTTTCTTAATACCCATCAAATCAAGCATTGTTGGAGCCACATCAGCAAGTATTCCTTCTTTTAAATTTATGTTCTTTTTGCTTACAACTATAAATGGCACCCTGTTGACAGTGTGGGCTGTAAATGTATCAAGTGTTTCTCTGTCAAACATTTCCTCGCAATTACCGTGGTCTGATGTAATTATAGCCGTTCCTTCAGCTCTGATTATAAAGTTTACAATTTCACCCATACATTTATCTACAGTTTCCACTGCCTTCACAGCTGCTTCTATATCTCCCGTATGTCCAACCATATCAGGATTGGCAAAATTAATTATCATAACCTGATAAATATCCTTGTCCAGCTGCTCCATTACTGTGTCTTTCAACTCATAAGCGCTCATTTCAGGTTTTAAATCATAAGTTGGAACATCAGGGGAAGGTATTAAAATTCTAACCTCATTTTCAAAGGGCTCTTCAATTTCGCCGTTTAAAAAATATGTAACATGAGCATATTTTTCAGTTTCAGCAGCTCTTAACTGTTTAATGCCCAGACTGCTCAAATATTCACCTAATGTATTTCGTACAAAATTTGGTTTATATGCAATTTCTACATTTTTTATAGTCTTATCATACATGGTCATGCATACATACTTAACATTTAATTTTTCCCTGTTAAAATACGAAAAATCATCATCAACAAATGCTCTCGTAATTTCTCTTGCCCTGTCAGGTCTGAAGTTAAAGAAAATAACCGCATCATTGTCTTTAATTGTTCCAAGCCCGCCGTTTTCCTTTTCTATGAGAATTGGCTTAATAAACTCGTCTGTAATACCGGTTAAGTAGGAATTTCTCACAGCTTCAACAGGGTCCTTGAATATTTCGCCCTCCCCTTTTGTCAAAGCATTGTAAGCTAATTCAACCCTGTCCCACTGTCTGTTTCTGTCCATGGCATAGTATCTGCCCATAATGGATGCAATTCGCCCTGTACCGGCTTTTTTTGTTTTTTCCATTAATTCCTTTATGTATTTGGGACTGCTTGTAGGACTTACGTCCCTCCCGTCTGTAATGCAGTGTATTTGGACATCGCTTAAGCCGTTTTTTTCGGCAAGCTCAATCAAACTGTACAGATGAGTATTGTGGCTGTGTACGCCTCCGTCGGATAAAAGCCCTATTAAATGTAAGGCAGACCTGTTTTCTTTTGCATAGTTTATGGCGCTCAGCAAGGCTTCATTTTTTTCAAACTCCCCGTCTTCAATTGACATGGTGATTCTGGTTAAATCTTGGTATACAATTCTACCTGCCCCTATATTTAAGTGCCCCACCTCAGAATTTCCCATTTGCCCTTTTGGAAGGCCTACATCATAGCCGCTGGCAGATAATGTTGTATTTGGATACCGTCTCAATAAAACATCAAAATTAGGTGTTTTTGCTCTTTTAATGGCATTGCCCTCATAGTCGGGTCCAATGCCCCATCCGTCAAGTATAATCAATGCAGTTACTTTATTCATAGTTTAACCTTTCAATTTTCAAAATTTATAATCTTTATAAATTCATCAGCTTTTAAGCTAGCACCGCCGACCAATGCACCGTCTATATCGGACTGAAGCATTATTTCTTTTGCATTGGAAGCTTTTACGCTGCCTCCGTATTGAATTATTATGTTTTGAGCAGTATCTTTTGTGAAAATATCTCCTAAAACAGCCCTTATAAAGGCAGACATTTCATTAGCTTGAGCACTTGTAGCAGTCCTACCTGTCCCTATTGCCCATATGGGTTCATAGGCAACAACTATCTTTTCCCCTTCTGTGATGCCCTCTAAATCCATTATTAATTGAGTTCTTACGGTTTCTTTCTCAATCCCTTCTTCTCTTTGTTCCAAGGATTCACCGACGCAAAGAATCGGTTTTAGACCGTGATTTAAGGCTGACTTGACTTTTTTGTTTATAAATTGGTCTGTTTCACCAAAATGTTGTCTTCTTTCAGAATGACCTATTATTACATATTCAACACCAAGGTTTTTTAAAATTGTTGGTGATACCTCCCCTGTATAGGCACCGCTGTCTTCAAAGTGCATATTCTGTGCTCCGACTTTTATTGAAGAGTTTTTAAGTTCCAAAATTACAGGATACAATGATGTAAAGGGAGGGCAAATCAATACGTCAACATCCGAATTCAAGGGTGAATCTTTTAAACTTTTTACAAGTTTAAGGCTTTCTTCAA
>JAGOIH010000184.1 GCA_017995755.1 Sedimentibacter sp.
AGTAGTAATTGGTAACATCGTAATATACCTTATTGGTATCTCTGCCATATTGCATCCTAACCATCTCATGTAAGTGCAGAAGAAGGGCATCTTTGTAACGACAAAAATGATCCAAAGACCTATATATATCATTTATGCCAATATTCACATCCATAAAAAGATCATCCTTAGTCTCAAAAGCTTTCTTTTTAGAACATGGATTAAGAACCCTTGAGTAAACAAGCAGTTGGAAAATATTATTAAGAGAAAATTTAATGTTCAAATTTCTTTGCCTATTGATTAAAAATCCATCGATACCCAATTTGTGATAGAAGTGACTTAAAACAACGAATCCAAGATTCTTCCTCAAGGTGGCAGAAGTATCAATAACTTCATCAGGGCTAAATGAAAAAGTTAAAGGAAGATTATTTTGTTTTTCATCTTCTGTCATTTTTTTAGCAACTTCAGTAAAATGGAGAATGGGGTTATCAAATTCTTTCTCTAATTCATCTAAATATCCTAATGTTTGAATATTTCTTTGTTTTGGTTTCCCTGTAAGAGGATCCCTGTACCCTTCAACAATGGATAAGTGGATTCTACCATTTGGGCGTTTATCTTTTTTAAGAAACATTGTCATCATCACCTCTTTATCTATTTAAATTATACCACGAATTACGTCGAATTACAAGAAAAAGATTTAAATTTGACAAAAAAATTATCCTGAATTACTGTTTAATTCAAGACTGTAGACGTTACTATATTTTATTTTGGTGAAAATTTAGGGAAAAATTAAACATATACAAAGTATAAGATTTGCAAACAATTGCTATTTTCCAACAGTTAAAGCTGAAAACAACAAATCAAAACGCATACTTTACAGGTGCAAAATTAAGAAATTGTTTAGCAAACGTGGATAGCGTTTTCAAAAACAGTTTGACATAAGAACCATATTCATTTATAATAGGGATACATATTTTTTAATTTGTGTAAATTAGGAGGGACAAGTAATGAAAAGATTTATATGTTTATTGTTGGCTCTAATGATGGTTTTATCGTTAGCAGCATGTGCACAGCCGGCACAGACACCACCGGCAGAGGAACCGCCTGCAGAGGAGCAGCCGGCAGAGGAACAACCGGCAGAGGAACAGCCGGCAGAAGAACCGTTTGAAGGCATAATAGCCATTGTTACAAATACTCTTTCTCAGAATGAAGAAGAATATCGTTCAGCTGAGCTTATGGTTAAAACATACGGCGAAGATAAAATCATGCACGTATTATGGCCTGATAACTTCATGACCGAACAGGAGCAGATGATTTCTACAATTGCAAAGATAGGCTCAAATCCTGATGTTAAGGGATTAATTATCAATCAGGCTGTCCCGGGAACAAACGCAGCAGTAGATAAACTATTGGAGACCCGTGATGACATATTTATTTCTTATTGTACACCACAGGAAAATCCTCCTGACGTTGCAGAAAGAGCAGACCTGATCCTTAATCCCGATGAATTGAAGATGGGAGATGCTATTCCTGTACAAGCACAGAAATTGGGAGCAAAAACACTGGTACATTACTCATTCCCAAGACATATGTCAATAGTAATGCTTGCTGCAAGACGTCAGTTAATGATTGACAAATGTGCAGAAATAGGTCTTGAATTCTATGATGCTACAGCACCGGACCCCACAAGCGACGTTGGAGTTCCGGGAGCACAGCAGTTCATACTTGAAGATGTGCCGAAGTTAGTTGAAAGATTCGGAAAAGATACAGCATTCTTCTCAACAAACTGTTCAATGCAGACACCGCTTATCAAGGCAACAAGCGATGCAGGTGCAATTTATCCGCAGCCATGCTGCCCGTCACCATACCATGGATTTCCATCTGCTTTAGGTATTGAGTCAACAGGTTATACTGTTGATGCAATGGCAAATGTAATCAGTGAAACTGCAAAAGCATTGAAGGCAAAAGGAGTTCTTGGAAGATTCTCTACATGGCCGGTACCTGTTGCTATGATGAATACAGTAGCTTCCACAGAATATATAATTGAGTGGATTAACGGTAACGTAGGCGATGAGCTTGACGTAGATGTACTTGAAGAAAAAATGGCTGAATATGCTAATCTGGCTGTTACAACAAGTCCATACACAGAAGAAGGATTGGAAATTCCTCATTTTAGATTGATTATGATGGACTTCTTAACTTACGGAGAAGAACACATTATTAATTAATCCGTATAACATAATTAAATAGACTAAACAATTAAGGAATGTTTCAGAATTTCTTATTAGGAACTTCTGATTCATTCCTTTCCTAATTAGTAAGGTCATACAAGAGGAGGTAATAATGAGTGATAACCTTCTAAGCTTAAAGCATGTTTCAAAAGAATATTCCGGAAACAAAGTACTGAAGGATATAAATATTGAGCTTAAAAAGGGTGAGATCCATGCGCTGATAGGTGAAAACGGGGCAGGAAAATCCACGTTGATGAATATTCTCTTTGGAATGTCGGTGATTCACACAACCGGCGGATTTGAAGGAACCATAGAAATTGATGGTAAAGAGGCGGATATTAAAAGTCCCCATGATGCCATGGCCTATGGGATAGGCATGGTGCACCAGGAATTTATGCTAGTTCCCGGGTTTACCATAATGGAAAACATTAAGCTCAACAGAGAAATAACAAAACCCAACCTGGTGAGCCCTGTTTTCGGAAAAAGGCTTGAAACATTAGATATAAAGCAAATGAACATGGATACAAGACAAGCCCTGGACACATTGGACTTGAATATCGAAGAATACGTACAGGTTGCAGGTCTTCCGGTAGGTCATATGCAATTTATCGAAATTGCAAGAGAAATTGACAAAACAGGATTAAAAATCCTGGTTTTTGACGAGCCTACAGCGGTTTTAGCTGAATCAGAAGCGGCAAATCTTCTAAAAGCCATGAAAAAGCTCGCCCAGAAGGGAATCGGCATTTTGTTTATAAGTCACAGACTTGATGAAATTATCGATGTGGCTGATGTGGTTACCGTTTTACGGGATGGAGAGCATGTAGTTACAAAAAATGTAGAAGACACCAATAAATATGAAATAGCACAATTGATGGTGGGACGAAGCATCACCATAGACAGAGAAG
>JAGOIH010000001.1 GCA_017995755.1 Sedimentibacter sp.
TCTTCCCTGCCTATGCGAATGTCACACTGGCTCATCCAGTGCATATTTAATTTTTTAATTTCCATTAACAGTTTGTCCAAATATTCTCTGTCAGAAAAAATATTGTCATCCAATAAAAGAAATCTGTTAAAACCTAATTCTTTTACCTGTTTAATATCTCTTATAACTTCTTCAAGAGGTTTTTTTATATAATGTCCCTTGTACAAGCATGAGACGGAACAAAAGCTGCATGTGTTTGGACACCCCCTTCCCGCCTGGACGGGAAGAAAATTTCCTATTCTTTTGTTTATTATTAGGTCGAACCTTGGAAGTGGTGTTGAAAAGAAACCGCTCTCCAGATTTTTTTCATATACTTTTTTTAGATTTCCTTCTTCATAATCTTTTAAAAGCTCATGCCAAACAAGCTCCGCATCACCGACAACAAGGCTGTCACAGTGCTTCAATGCTTCCTCAGCCATTATGCTTGCCATGTAGCCTCCCAGTATTACAGTCTTTCCCATTTGGCGAAATTTCTGTGCAATATCAATTGAGCGGATAACTCCGTGCCCCATGGTGCTTATTCCTATAAGGTCAGCATCTGTATCAAAGGGAATATCCTCAATTATTTCAAGGATTATTTCTGTTTCCCAGTCATCAGGCATCATTGCTGCCAATAAGGGCATGGCAAGTCCCACAAAATATAATTTATTCTTCTTAATGGGCATGTGATTTTTGTCATAGGGGCTTGGCTGTATCAATAATATTTTCTTCATCAATGACTCCTTAAAATCTTTTGAATATACTGGGAGCTAACAAAGCTTGAACCCGCCAGCATTTTTAAATTTGCCTTAAAACCGTATTTCTTTATCAGGTATACAAAATTCTTTGGTCTCATGATTACCTTATAATATGCTTTCAATATTTCTTTATAAAAATCTCTTATGCTCATATACTTTGGCTTTAAAACAACGTGCGCCATGTCCCACACTTCATATTCATGTCTTTTGGCCAAAAGCGTACCCTTGTACATGTCGAATATTTCAGTTCCCGGAAGGGGTGTAAGAGGCTGGAGGTTGACAAATCTTACATTTAATTTTCTCAGCCATTCCGTTAGCTTCCTGAAATCTTCCTTATTAAAATCAAGTGGAATAATCAATGTTGCATACAGTTCAATATCTAATTCCTGTAATATTTGAATGCATTTTTCGTTTATTTCTATGGTTGTCCCCTTGTTGTAATCCTCTAAGTCACCTGTTCTTATGGATTCTATTCCCACTATTACAGCCTGCAGACCCGAAGCTTTAAGTTTTATCATTATATCTTTGTTTCGTGCAATAAAATCAGCTCTTCCGTAAACAAGGAATTTCTTTCTTATGTTATTTGCCCCAAGCTCTTCAATGAAGCTTTCAAGCTTATTTCTATCATATAAAAAATCGTCATCTACAATATATATTTCCTCTTCTTCAATTGAAGCTAATTCTTCTATAATGTCACCCATCTGGCGGGTAAAATATTTGCCGTTTGTAATTTCCTTGCAAAAGCAGAAGGAACAGTCATATGGGCATCCAAAGGAAGTTTTTATAAGGGCGCAAGGGTTATGAAACATGTAGTAATAATGCTTCCTGTATTCTTTTACAGCATTTCTGTCAGGATAGCTGTAATCGAAGGTGGTTTTCTTTTCACCTCTATTTATTTCTTCATTTATTTCCTGCACATTTTTATTATTTATTAAACCCCGCAATGTTAAATTAAAATTGTCAATTCCATTTTTCTCGTATATAAAATCAATATATTCAGACCTGTAATCCTCAGGCACAACCTCTGCATGAACTCCCCCGACTCCTGTCTTAATCAAAGGATTAATTTTTTTTGCATCCTTTGCCATTTGTTTTATTGTCCCCACATGGGAAATATAGCCTGTAAACACTAGGAGGTCAGGCTTTTTAATTTTTACAATCTCTTCAAAGCTTGTTTTTTCAAGTATCATATCCACAATTTCAGCATTTGTTTCCCTCTTTAAATCATCCGGAATATTAGAAATCAAATATTCAAGCTCCAAAGGCTCACAAATCATTACATGCTGCAGGCCTATTGTTTCTTTGCAGGGTCTTGGCCTTACCATCAATACTTTCATGATTTCACCTTCTTGAGAGTGTAAACCGCTATTCTTGGCATAAAAAACTTTTTTTTGATTATATTTAAATTTTCCACTGTGAAAAAGGGAGCTGTCATAATTCTGAATTCATTATCGGAAGGATAGTATGCTTTGCCTGTGGTTAACTTCACGAAGCTTAATATAAATTTGTCATATGTGCTGTTACCGCTGGCAAACCCTATCAGTAATTCCCCCTTATCACTTAATAAATTATACAATTGTCTGATAACATCCTTCGGCTTCTTGTAATAAGGCAGTGAATGGGTACAGATTATTATGTCATACTCATCATCCAGGACACTAAGATTTGTAACATCCATATTTAAATGCAAAGCTTTTGGATTTCTCTTCTTTGATATTTCAATCATTTTTTCTGAAAAATCAATCCCGGTAATTCCAATGTTTTCAAATCTTTTTGTCAATTCAAGTATTAATTCTCCGGTACCGCATCCTAAATCCAGAACCTTTAAATTATCTTTATTTATATATTTTGAAAGGGCGTTTATTATATAATCTCTGGTGGGTTTCAGGGAATACTTTTGCACCCACAGCTTGTCATATTTACCTGCCCAATAATCCCATATATTGTGCATATGCTCACCTGTCTTTACTAAATAGAAATTTTCTAACTCTTTTCGATCTTAAAAGCCTTATGTGAAGTCCATAGAACAAAGTATAAAATATGAACTTGGGCAGTTTAGGCTTTATCAGAAGATGCAAGAAATCGTACCTCTCCGGTCTTTTATCAATCAAAAGTTCTTCAAATTCTTCATATAGCTTTGTTTTCTTCATGGGAGTCATGATTGATACAGTATAAACATCTATCTTGTTTTCCTTAATAAACTTTATTAAATTATAAAAATCCTTGACTCCATAGTTTGGCCTTACCATAAAGAGGGCTGTTAATTCAATATTGTTTTCTTTCAATAAGGATATTGCCAAGGGATAGTCTCCCGCATCGGTAGTTTTTTCATACTCGCCAAGCTCACTGTTAACAGTTGCCTCAAAACCTGTGATAACCTCCCTAAGGCCTGCATCTCCAAGCCTTTTTAACAGGTCCTTCTCTCTTAGTATGAAATCTGCCCTTAAATATCCAATAATGGAAAAGTCTTTATTTCTTTTTTCTGCAGCTTCAATGAATTTCAAGGCGTCATTTCTTGTTGAAAACAACACATCATCAACTATCCAGTAATAATCCGCATCTATGCTTTCCATTTCCTCAAACATTTTCTCATAGTCCCCGCATATAAAATGCTTGTTGTTAAGAAGCTTGCAGTAGCAAAATGAGCAATTGTAGGGGCATCCTATGCTTCCCTTTATAATTGCAACATTTCTTTTATCAAGATATTTAAGTTTTGATTTTGCCTTGTAAAAAAAATCCCTGTCAGGCTTAATATTCTCAATTTCGTAAATACTCTCTTTTTCTCCAAGATGCCACTTTCCCCCAATATTTGTATCAAGTCCGCAATTTAAAGGGATACTGTCATTATTTATTATTTTTTCAATCAGCAGTTTAAATGTATTTAAGCTAAATGAGTGAAAAACATAGTCTATTGCAGATACTCTGAATGCTTCCGGATTTTCTTGCACATGAACTCCGCCCCCTATTATTTTTACATTGGGATAAATACTTTTATAAAATTCGGACCTTCTTATCATTTCATTTTCCGCCGTATTGTAGCCTGTGACCACAATTATATCAGGTGTTTTGTCTTTTGGAGGACTAAAAGCAAAAAGCCGGTCCACAATATAGGTCTCAATATTCATTTCGTTTAATACAGCTTTTAAATAGCATAATTCCAAAGGCTCAACCTTTACAGGGTCGATAATTGAAAATAATGTTTTGACCCTTACCTTTTCCAAAAAAACTATCATATTATCATTCCTTAAAAACATGGTGGATTTTCTTGTATGGCCTGTATGACACAAAAGGAAGCAGCTTTTGTATTATAATATTTAAAATATAATTGCTGTGATGAATATAAAGGAATTTATCTACTTCCCTGCAGCCGATTTTTAATTTGCTTTCTTCTGCCGTCTGGCCGAATTCTATAGTATTAACCTTTTTCTCAATACCTGCTTCAATAATCTTTAAAAGCATATTGTAGTATAAATCATATTTTTTAACATCTTCCCTGTTAAATCCCCCAAATAAAAAGCAAAGTGTGCTTTTAACTTCTTTTAACTGTATGAATCCGATAATTTTTTTTGTTTCTCTTTCTGCAAATTCGTAAATTTCCGTTTCATATGATTGAAAAAACTCAATAGGCAGGGTTTCCAGGGGATTGTCAGTTCTGTTCATTATGCTTAAATACAAGTTGTAATGGTCTCCACTGAAATCACTGTTTTTTATTTTATTGATTATCAGCTTGTGCCTGTATCCCAGAGCCTTATTTATACGCCTTCTGTAAGAGCTTCTGAGGGCATTTAAATAATCATCAAAAGTCTTATAGCTGTTATCAAAAACAAAGGTGGACAAGGTCCTTGAGTTTTTTATAATTTCTTCATCTGCATTTAATATTATTTTAAGTCCCTTTCTTTTTTTTATGATTTCAAGAGCCTTGCTTAAATTTCCATAGTATCCCCTTTGTGACAAGGATATGGGGAAGCCAGTAATTTGAGCTTTTGTATTTAAAGCAGGAAAATCCTTAAAATTAAACAGGTTAAGCTTAAGCTCGTAGGAAATTATAAAACTATCCTCTCCCGCTTCATAAAACTGGCCGCAGGGATTAGTTTTCTCAAGCAGTGACAGAAGTTTAATATATTCTTCATTAAAATCAAATGTTTTCATTCCTTTAAGTTCATCAGCCTTATATATTATCATATAACTTCCTTAACATATGCTTTATAATGTTTATATTCTTCATCAGCCCACTTAACGCCAAAGCCTTTTGACTTAAAATTGTCTGAAAGTATCCAGCTTGACTCCATGGTATCATACCTGCCCTTTGTGCATTTATAGCAGTAATCAAACAATGCAAGTATGGCTCCTTTGTTTCTTTCCTCAGGTATGACACCTATTTCAACTATTTTAAATGTTTTTATTCTTTTGGAAAATAATTTATTTTTTACCACTGTCTTAATGCCGGGTTTTTCATTTTTCCCTATTATTTCGTTAAAATCAGGGTACCAAAGCATAAAACCTACAGGAACTCCCTGCTTTTCAGCAAAAATAAGATTTTCTTCCCTCATTAAATATTTCAAGTCTTTGAAGAGCTCGTAATCTTCTTCTGTATCTCTTGTGTAGTAAAAAAGGTGGTCCTTGAATGCTTCATTGTTTATTTTAGTATATATTTCTATTTCCTTCTTAAAATTCTTGAAACTTACTTCTCTTATTGTGTACATATCTTTAAGCTTTTCTCTTGCATCAGAGCTTATAAGGGGAGGTGATGAGATCATATCCTTTTTATAACTCACCATATTAATTGTTTCAAAACCGCTTTTTTTAAAATAATCATTATAAAATTCAGGATTGTAAGGTGCCCCGAAACTCTGCTTTTTATCAAAATCGCTTGCTAAAAATCCAAGACCGTAATTAACATGTATGTTAAGTGATCCTGTTATTTTAGAAGCTTTCTTTTCTTTTGCCATTTCCTGAGCCCTGTTTAAAATAAGCTTAAAAGCATCCATATTGTATATTTGTGATTCGAAGAAGCATATCTGCAGATATTCAGGCATCCTGCGGGCATAGGCAAGCAAGGATACCATTGTTATTTCATTATTATCAACTATCATAAGAGGGTCAATATCTACCGAGCTTAAAAGCTTAGATTTTCCGTATAAAATATTTTTGACCATGCCTGACAGGGCATCTCTTTTTAATTCATTATTTATATATTGTTTTCTGTAAAAGTCTAGGAAGTATTTTCTGTTTTCCTTGTTTACTGTTATTAATTCCATGGCTGCTCCATAAATTTTATAGTACATTATAGCACGGGCTAAAAACTATTACAAAAAAATAAAAAAATCGGAGTGAAAGGATTTGAACCTTCGGCCTCATGGTCCCGAACCATGCGCGATACCAAGCTTCGCTACACCCCGACAACATTAACATTATAAGCTCAATGAAGATTTTTGTCAATTAAATTTTCCCCCTTGCGTTCACTATCTTCGGGTGTTGTCTGAGGTGGACATTCCACTTACCTACAGAGACTATCACGCTAGAAAGTCTTGTGTCCCTCTTCTTATGTTCCGCAAAAGGTTTTGTAATCGCAAAACGATGAGGGTGGAAGGTCTGAATATTCTTTTTGATCAGCTGAATGAACAAAAGGTTTATTTAATATGCTCATCAACCTCTCCATAACACTTAAGTCCCCTTCCTCTTCGGCTGCCCTTAAAGCTTCTTCCATCCTGTGGTTTCTGGGTATGACTGCGGGGTTGGAATTTTTCATTAGTTCAAATGATTCCTCCTTTGTTTGAGCCTGCCTCTCAAGACGGGCCTGCCACCTTTTGTGCCATTCTACAAATTCTTGAGTTCTTTGGATGGAAGTATCGCCGAAGGTTAATTTTAAAAAGGTATTTGTATAGTCCTCCTTATTCTTATGCATTAAATCAAGCAGGTCTTCAACAAGAGCTTCATCTTCAGTTTCCCCATTGAAAATTCCTAATTTTGACCGCATACCGGAAATCCAGTAATTATGGTATAGTTCAAAAAATTCTGAAACTGCATCCTGAGCAAGCTTAATTGACTTCTCCATATTTTCGTCAATCAGGGGTAAAATGCTTTCAGCAAATCTCGATAAATTCCATACAGCAATTTGCGGCTGATTTTTATAGGCGTAACGTCCGTAGGTGTCTATAGAAGAGAAAACAGTATCAGGATTATAGGCATCCATAAATGCACAGGGACCATAATCTATCGTTTCTCCGCTTAAAGCCATATTGTCTGTGTTCATCACACCGTGAATAAACCCAACAAGCTGCCATTTTGCAATCAAGGATGCCTGTCTTTTAACCGCCTCTTTCAAAAGTCCATAATAAGGTGTGTCATTCTTTTCAATTTCCTTGAAGTGTCTGTCAATTGTATAATCAGCTAATTGCCTTATATTTTCATCCGTTCCGAAATAAGCGGCGTATTGAAATGTTCCAACCCTAATATGACTGCCTGCCACTCTGGTTAAAATTGAGCCTTTATGGAGCTTTTCTCTTATTACAGGCTTGCCTGTAGTTACAACCGCCAAGCTTCTGCTTGTGGGGATGTTTAGTGCGTGCATTGCTTCACTTACAATGTATTCACGAAGCATTGGCCCAAGTGCTGCTCTTCCGTCTCCTCCCCGTGAATATGGAGTCTTGCCCGAGCCTTTTAACTGAATGTCATATTTTTTTCCTTCAGGTATTTTTTGTTCTCCCAACAGCATTGCCCTGCCGTCGCCAAGCATTGTAAAATAACCGAACTGATGACCGGCGTAGGCTTGCGCTATTGGTATTGACCCTTCAGGAACATCATTTCCTGAAAGATAAGATAATCCTTCAGCGCTGATAAGTTCATTTATATCAAAGCCTAAATATTTGGCTAATTCATTGTTTAAAACCACTAATTTAGGTGAACTTACCCGGCTTAAATTTAATTTGGAATAAAAAAAATCCGGCAGCATTGCGTAGCTGTTTTCTAAATTCCAGCCTGTTTTAGTTTTTGTATTTGTCATTATTTCTCCATTATATTGTTTTTATATATTATTTACATGAAAGACATGATTAACCTGTAGTTTTATTAGAAGAATTAGAAAATTATAGAATTTATTATTTTTATATAAAAAAAACTCAGAAAAAATGGGGTTAGGGCATCTTTATTTCCCTATTAAGTTTTCTCTTGCGTAGAAAAAAAGATATTGCTGGGCAAAGCCTGAATACTTCCCGAATTTTTCCTCGGCAAATTTTCTTATATCTACATCCTTAGTATCCTTGCTTAAATAAAGTGTCTGCATTATTCTTCTTACCCAGACATCAACGGGGAATGTATCAAAATGCCTGGTTGAAAACAATAAAATACAGTTGGCAACCTTGTCCCCTATTCCCTTATAAGTTTTTAAATAAGCCAGTCCATCTTCATAGTCCATGTTTCTGATGTTGTATATTTGGTCCCTTTCAAGTAAGAATCTTGCTGCAGCTTCCTTTATCCTGGGAGATCTGAAACCTGCCTTGCACTGAAAAATTTCTTCAACAGGAGCTTGAGATAAGCTTTCCGCCGACGGGAAACTGTAATAATCCCTGCCCCTGTAGTTGCATATGTATTCGCCAAAGCAAGTACATAAATTTTCTATAACCTTTTTAATCATAGGAATTCTGTTGTTTGCTGAAATCATAAAAGAAATCATTGTTTCCCACTCATCTTGAGCCAGTATTCTTATGCCCTCTCCGTAATTAATGGCGTTTTTCATAATTTCATCTGTGTTCAATGCTTTTTTAATCACTGCGTAATCCGTGTCAAAGTCAAAGTAGCTTCTTATGATATCATAATCGGAAATATTGTTAAATTCAACAGTGCTGCCTTCCTGCCGCAGATTTATAACATTGTTTTTAACAACTCCCGTATATGACCCGTCCTCTTCCTTATTCCATCTGAAGCACTGGCCGCACTCAAAAATATGCCTTGTGTTAAAATCCTTCACGTCATGTATTGTAATCTTATTGTCCATTTGTACAATATCCATATTCAACACCTATAAATATTCAATGAAATTCCCTTGTGCACAGGTCTTCGCCTTTTCAAGCAATTCATTGCTTTCTTCCTTTTTCCCTTCATTTTCCAATATTTTGCCGGTATAATAATAGCCCATTGCTTTCCTGTATTCATTTGATGTAATATCAGGCAGCTTATTAAAAAAATCCCTGGATTCTGATATTCTGTCGTTGTAATAGTCAGAAACGGCATTAATCAGTTCAATTGTAACTTTGTTGTAATCCTTTTTATAATATGAATCCATAACATCCTTAACCTCGTTTAAAATACCATTGGCTTTTTCTGTGCTGCCGCCGAAATATAAGCTTAAAAGCAGGTTGTGGTAATATACTACCTGCCAGAAATTAGGTATTTTATTCACTTTTTCAGTTAATATGCCTGCTGCCTCGTCAAACCTGCCGGCATACAAAAGACCTGTTGACTTTTGTATATAATTTATATCAATTTCTGTTTTAGACTGGCGTTTTGCAAGAAGATTATCTATTTCCTGAATATATTGGTCAGGTTTTTTATCAGCATACAAGAGTTTGTTAAACTGTTCAACCTGAATTTTTAAGCTGTTTCTTCTTATAAACAAATAAATAATATAAACTGCAAATAAACCAATAATTACATAATGCATTTTGTCTCCCCATATTAAAAATTAAGTTTTTTCAAAGCATCTGCCAAAGCAGTATTAATGCTTTCATCTTGTTTTTTATTTTGTTTGTACATGTATCCGGATGCTTCCTTGTTGGTAATTGATCCCTTCTCATTAGCCTTTCTTTTGTTAAATGTCGATAGTTTTTCTCTGTAACCGCATTTGCATACAAAGAGTCTGCCCTCCCCTTCTCCTTTAAGCTCCAGCTTTTTATGGCAGTCAGGGCATCTTGCATTGGTAATTTGTGAAATTCCTCTCCTGTAACCGCACTCTCTGTTTTTGCAAACCAGCATAGTTCCTTTTTTGCCTTTGACTTCCAAAAGGTATTCCTGGCAATCAGGACATTTTTCTCTTGTTTCGTTGTCATGAATGTAGCTTTTGTTGCTGCTTTTGATTTCCTTTATGATTGTTTTAGTGTAATTAATCATATCATTTAAAAATTTATTCTTGTCCAGGTTTCCCCTGGCAATTTCATTCAGCTTCTGCTCCCATTGGGCAGTCAAAACAGGAGACTTCAAGTCTGCGGGAGCAAGGTCTAAAAGCTGTCTCCCCTTGGAAGTGGTATAAATGTATTTATCCTTTTTTTCTATAACAAAGCTGTTAAAGAGTTTGTCAATTATATCTGCTCTTGTTGCAACTGTTCCAAGACCCCCGGTTTCTCCGATTGTTCTTTTAAGGTCCTTGTCTGCGTTTTTCATGAATTTTACCGGATTTTCCATGGCAGACAGGAGGGCTGCTTCTGTAAATCTGGAAGGAGGCTTGGTTTCCCCGCTTGTTTTATAAACTTTAGAAACAGATAACTCACTGCCTGTTTTTAATTTATTCAGCTCTTCTACAGGATACTCATCAAGGATTTCCTCATCCTCATAGTTTCCGTATACTTCCTTCCATCCCATGGACAGTGTGATTCTGCCTTTGGATATAAATTCTTCATTATTAATTATTCCTGTTACACATATTTTTTCATATTCAAAAGGCTTAGATAAAACGGCGAAAAATCTTTTAACAACCAAATCATATATTTTCCTTTCCCTGTCTGTCAGCTCGCTTAAGATTACAGTCTGCTCAGTTGGAATAATGGCATGATGGTCCGAAACTTTGCTGTTATTTACAAAGTTTTTGCTGGCTTTAATTGGATTTTGGCTTATTTGAAATCCTATTCTTGAGTAAGGTCCCACGCTTGCAGCTTTTACCCTGTCTTTTAATGTTTCAACAATATCATCAGTTAAATACCTGGAATCCGTTCTGGGATAGGTCAATACCTTGTGGCGCTCATAGAGAGTCTGCATTGCGGACAATGTCTCCTTTGCGGTAAATCCGAAAATATTGTTTGCATCTCTTTGAAGCTCAGTTAAGTCATACAAAAGAGGTGAATAAGAAAGTGCTTTCTTCCTTGTAATGTCGGTGAGCTTTAATTTACTGCCCTTTATGCTGTCTATTATAGCGTCGCATTTACTTTCGTCAAATATTTTAGTATCGTTATTTTCATTCCATGTGAATTTAATGCTTCCGGCTGCAGCTTCTATTCCATAATAGGATACCGGCCTGAAGTCCCTTATTTCATCCTCTAAGGCTGCAATCATTGCCACTGTTGGAGTCTGAACCCTTCCGCAGGATAACTGGGCATTGTATTTGGTTGTCAATGCTCTTGTCGCATTTATGCCGACAATCCAGTCAGCTTCAGACCGTGCCAGCGCAGAGGCGTAAAGAGTTTCATAGGCTTTGCCGTCTTTAAGATTGTTAAATCCCTCTTTTATGGCTTTGTCTGTAACGGATGAAATCCACAGTCTTTTCAAAGGTTTATTAACGGCGGCTTTTTCTATAATCCATCTTGCTACCAATTCCCCTTCTCTTCCTGCATCAGTTGCTATTACAATTTCTTTTACATCATTTCGATGCATAAGCTCCTTAACCAGGTTATACTGCTTCCTTGTTTGTTTAATTACCTCTGTTTCCATCCTTTTCGGGATAATGGGCAAATCCTCTAATTCCCAGCGTTCATATTTCGGGTTGTATTTTTCGGGGTCGGCTAATGTAACCAGGTGTCCCAAAGCCCAGGTGACAATATATATGCTGCCTTCCACAAATCCATTTCCTGACTTGCTGCAATTTAAAACCCTTCCCAAATCCTTGCCCACGGATGGTTTTTCCGCCAATACTAATATCATTATAATTTCCTTTAATTTTCTTTTTTTTCTTGTTATTGTATCATAATCTGTCAAATTAATAAATTGTTTTTATATTTAAAAAGAAACCTTTCGGTTTCTTAGGTTTATATATTATAATTCCTGTTCTTCCTCATCTTCTTTTTTCCTGTTGTTTTCTGTCTTTATATGCTCCAGCTTTGTAACTGACACCTCATAAGCTGTCTTTGTATCATAGGATTCGTTTTCGTTTTTCTTTTGATACCTCCTGCTTTGTATTCTTCCCCAGATTTTTATATGGTCCCCGACCTCCAGTTTTTCACAGTACCTTGCATTCCTCCCCCATGCAATGCAAGGTATGTAATCGGACTTGTTGTAAGAACGGTTTACTGCAATAAGCATATCAGTTATTTCTCTGCCGAATGGAGTTGTTCGAAATTTTGTTTCTTTGCAGAGATATCCGTTTAAAAAAACTTCATTTGGATGTCTTTTCATTTCTTCAAGTTCGGTATAATCCGGTACATAAATATCTCTTACAAATACTCTTAACAAGAGCTTGTTTTGGGCATCCTCATATCTGTTATAGGATCTGAACTGTCCTTCAATAACTATGTAATTTCCAATATCCATATTTATATCATTAATCAACCTTTCGGAAATTATAACAGGCAGTGTGTCCTTGGTTTCGCTCAATCTTGGTACTTCTATAAAGAATTCAAAAAATTTTTCTCCAAAAACCTCGTGACTGAATTCCAATTCGCTGAATATTATTCCGACTATTTTAATATAATTGGACTGCATCTGTTTATCATTCATATATTTTCTTCCCCCTATAATTTGTCTTATATATTTTATTAATATTCAAGGCAATGGAATATATGTCTTTCAAATCCTAAAAAGATGTATTTTTTCAGTTTTCTCCTGCTATAATTATTGAAGTTTAAAATCATATATTATATAATAAACATAATTCAACAAGTCAGTGCGTGATTCTTTACTAAGTAAAAGATAAGGATGGTTAAAATATGAAATTAGGTATAGTAGGACTTCCTAACGTGGGCAAGAGCACATTATTCAATGCAATTACTTCAGCCGGTGCGGATTCTGCCAATTACCCCTTTTGCACCATAGAGCCTAATATAGGGGTTGTGGAGGTTCCGGATAATAGATTGGATTTCTTAACAAAAATGAGCAATTCTGCAAGGACAGTCCCGGCAGTTATAGAATTTTTTGATATTGCAGGTCTTGTCAGAGGTGCAAGCAAGGGAGAAGGATTAGGAAACAAGTTTCTTTCACATATAAGAGAGGTTGAAGCTGTTGTCCATGTGGTCAGATGTTTTGAAGACGAAAATGTAATCCATGTTGAAACTACTGTAGACCCTGAAAGAGATATTGAAATAATAGAACTGGAATTGATTTTAGCTGACCTGGAAGTTATGTCAAAACGGCTTGACAAGCTTTCCAAGACGGTAAAAAATGATAAATCCCTACAGCCTGAATTTGAACTGGTTAAAAAGATTACTGAAGGACTGGAAAAGGAAAAACAGGCACGTTACTTGACATATACGGACGAAGAGCTTAAAATCTTAAAAACATTTAACCTGATAACTTCAAAACCGGTTTTGTATGTGGCAAATGTTGATGAAAGCTATCTTTCCAACCCCTCGGACAATAGATTTGTAGATATTGTAAAAAAATACGCTTCGAAAGACAACTCTGAAGTAATCGTTATCTGCGGCAAAATCGAAGAAGAAATATCCGTGTTGGAAGATGATGAAAAAAAGGAATTTCTAATGGAAATGGGACTTGCAGAATCAGGCCTTGACCAGCTTATTAGAATAAGCTATCGGCTTTTGGGACTCATTAGTTTCTTCACAACAGGCCCCATGGAATCAAAGGCATGGACAATCGTCAAAGGCACAAAAGCCCCCCAGGCTGCCGGCAAAATTCACTCGGATATTGAAAGAGGCTTCATAAGGGCAGAAGTTACAAAGTACGATGATGTTTTTAACCTGGGCACAATGCAGGCTGCAAAGGAAAAAGGATTAATGCGCCTTGAAGGCAAGGAATATGTAATGGAAGACGGAGATATAGTATTGTTCAGATTTAACGTGTAGCAGGAAAAAACCTGCCTTTATCTGTTGGCAGGTTTTTATGCATGCTTTATTACTGATTATTTTTTATACTTGCCGGTTATGTATGATTTGTACATTCTAAAAAAGTTTTCATCCCTTCTTGTCATAGTTTCTACATCCTTACCGTCAGAGTAATCATACCAGCCCTTTCCTGTTTTCACGCCAAGATGGCCATTGTCCATTTTTTCCTGCTGAAGCTTAGTCGGCTTTTTCACATCACTTAAATCATTAAATAAGTAAGATGAAATATAGTAGAATGTATCCAGTCCACCCAAATCAGATGTCTCAAAAGGTCCGAGCACAGGATACCTAAATCCCGGTCCGAATTTCATAGCTTTGTCAACATCCTCAATAGTCGCAACCCCATCTTCGATAATTTTTAGAACTTCTCTATAAACAGCGAATTGAATTCTGTTTCCTATGAATCCATTTACGTCTTTTAATACTACAACGGATTCTTTACCTATTTTATCAACTAATTCTTTTAAAATCCTGACGGTCTCATCAGATGTTTCATCGTTTTTAATAAGTTCAATCAAAGGAATAATATGGGGAGGATTCCACCAGTGCATTCCTATAAATCTTTTTTTATTATTCAATTTTGAACATATTCCATTAATACTTAATCCTGAAGTGTTAGTAGCAAAAATACAACTATTAGGTGCTATCCCTTCAACTTCTTTCCAGTAGTCTTGTTTAATATCCATTTTTTCAATTATTGCTTCAACTATTAAATCCGCATCAACAAAGACACCATTGTCTGTTGAATATGTAATTAATTTCAATGATTCTTCAGCTTGTTCCTGAGTTAATAACCCCTCTTTAATTAAAGTTTTCTGATTCAGCAGGATAATTCTTTTGGTATTTTCCAGGAACTTTTCTGCAATATCAGTTACTGCAACTTCATAACCGTTCTGAGCAAATATTTGTGCAATACCTGAACCCATGGTGCCGCCGCCGGCAACTCCGATTTTCTTAATGTCTTGTAATTTCATTTATACCTCCTTTTGATACGCTTTTCTTACACAAAAATATTTTATTTGGGTACACTTCTTTGGACTTCAAAGACTATACTAAGTACGTGTACATTCCTCTGTCCACATAGGTTATCCCTATATAAGAGGTTGTCTCCTTCCCTTTAAAGAAGTGTGTCCCAATACCAGTAATAAAGATGTAGCAGTGCTACATCTTTATTAGATGATAATTCTCTAAAGAATTTTAGTAAATACCTAGACTGCCTAATATAATAGCCGGTATAGATGCTATAATAGGAAGAACAAGTGAAGTCATCATAACGTCAATATACGAATCCTTGTGTGTCAATCCTGTTACCGCTAATAACGTTAAAACTGCTCCGTTGTGAGGAAGAGTGTCTAATCCGCCTGAAGCTAAAGATGCAACTCTGTGGAATGCTTCCGGGCTGATTCCTGTTTCTAGGGCTATCTGCATATATTTTTCACCTAATGCTTCTAAAGCTATACTCATACCTCCTGAAGCAGAACCTGTAGCTCCTGCAAGTAAGTTAACTGCAATTGCTTCTGATATAAGCGGAGTTCCAGGTACATTCAGCAGCACTGCTGTCAATGAAGCAAATCCAGGCACTGCTTTTACAACTGTACCAAATCCAACAGCTGCAGCTGTATTCAAAATGGCTGTCATAGAACCTAATGCACCGTTGCTTATTGTCTTGGTAAATCCTTTGTATTTACCAAAGTTAATTGCCATTGAAAGAATGATGCCGCTTAATAAAGCATAAATTATATCCCAATCAACGACGTTCATTGTTACTATAACAGTAATCAGTGGTAAAAATGATATGAATGGGTTTGGAAGAGCGCTGTAATCCACTTCAATACCTTCTCTATTCTTTGGTTCAGTATACACATCACCTGCCGCTGTGAATTTCTTCTCTCTGTACTGCAGCCAAAATACACCTAACCCAAACATAAGAACAGCCGCAACAATACCCATTATAGGTGCTGCAGTAGGTGTAGTCCCGTAGTAATTCATTGGAATAAGATTTTGAATTTGCGGTGTTCCCGGTATAGCAGTCATAGTAAATGTAAATGAACCAAGTGCAATTGCACCAGGAATAAGTTTTCTTGTAATATTAGCTTCCTTAAACAACTCCAAAGCCAGAGGATACATAGCAAATACAACAACGAATAAACTAATTCCTCCATACGTCAACACTCCACAACCAACAACTACGCCCAGTATTGCTCTTTTTGGTCCTAATTTTTTAGTAAGCCAACGAGCAATTGATTTTGCTGAACCTGTATAGTCCATCAAATGACCGAATATTGCACCTAACATAAATACTGGGAACCAAGATTTTACATAACCTGAAAGACCAGTCATATAAGTATCTTTATACATTGTAAGTAAATCAAGACCACCTGTTAAACCAACAACCAATGCACATACCGGAGCAACCCAAAGGATTGAATATCCCCTATATGCTAAAAACATTAATAATACTAAACCTAAAATAATTCCAAACATAAAATATCCTCCATTTTATTTTTTTATTTGAGGAGTGCAAATGCACTCCTTAATAACTTTAAGATGCAGTCCACCCGCAGTCAATAGTAAGCATTGCACCTGTTATATAATCTCCTGTAGGTGAGCATAAGAATTTAGCGAACTCGCCAACATCCTTAGGTTCCAACAATTTCTTAACAAATGCTTTTGTAAGCATAATATCAGATATAACTTTGTCTTCTGGTATTCCATGTGTTTTAGCTTGGTCAGCAATTTGTTTGTCAACCAATGGTGTTCTAACATATGAAGGACAAATCATATTACAAGTAATACCATACTTTCCGCCTTCAACAGCTGCAGTTTTAGTTAATCCGCCAAGACCATGTTTAGCTGATATATAAGCAGATTTATATTCTGAAGCAATAAGTCCATGAATTGAACCCATATTGATAATTCTTCCCCAGCCTTGTTCTTTCATATAAGGCCAGCAATATTTTGTTAACAAGAACGGAGCAGTTAACATTAAATCCATCATAAAGTACCATTTGTCTTCAGGGAAATCTTCAATTGGACTAACAGTTTGAATACCGGCAACATTAGCCAATATGTCAACCTTTGAATATTTCTCTACGGCAAATTCAACTAAACCTTTGCAATCATCACGTTTGCTTAAATCTCCTTTAAAATATACAGCACCGATTCTTGCAGATTCTTCTTGCAATTTTGCTTCGTTAACATCCGCCATAACAACTTTTGCACCTTCATTTGCAAAAGTTTCAGCTATTGCCAAGCCTATACCGCTTGCTGCTCCTGTTACAATACATACTCTGTCTTTTAACATTTTAAATCCTCCATTTTTTTTTACTGTGGTTCCATTTGTTTTAATTTATCAGAAATTATTAAAGTAGCTCCTGTAGCATTTTGAACATCTTCAACTGTATAAGCCGGATTTATTTCAGTTAATAATAAACCTTTGTTTGTTACTTCCATAACTCCCATTTCAGTAATTATTAAGTCAACAGCATTTACAGCTGTTAAAGGAAGTGTACATTCCTTTAATATTTTATGATTTCCTTTAGCTGTATGGTTCATGGCTACAATAACCTTTTTTGCACCTGTTACAAGGTCCATTGCTCCACCCATTCCGGGAACCATTTTGCCCGGTACCATCCAGTTTGCAAGATTTCCTTTTTCATCAACTTCCAAGGCACCTAAAACTGTAGCATCTACGTGCCCTCCTCTTATGATTAAGAAGGATGTAGCGCTATCAAAGAAAGCACCTCCAGGATTAATTGTTACATGAATTCCTCCTGCATTTACTAAATAAGGATCTTCTTTTCCTTTTTCTGCAGCAGGTCCCATTCCCAAAAATCCATTTTCAGACTGCAATGTAATTTCGATACCTTCAGGTATGTAGTTAGCAACCAATGTAGGTAATCCTATTCCTAAATTTACAACATCGCCGTCTTTTAATTCTTTGGCAACTCTTTTAGCTATATAACATTTATCATCCATCATTATTCATTACCTCCTACTATATAATCTACAAATATACCCGGAGTCATGACATTATCTGGATCAATTTCACCCACTTCAACAATTTCATCTGCCTCAACAATAACTATATCAGCAGCGGTTGCCATTATGGGATTAAAATTTCTTGTAGCCTTAGAATATACTACATTGCCTTTTTTATCAACCTTAGCTCCTACTATAAGAGCGATGTCAGCTTTTAAAGGTTTTTCCAACAGATATTCTTTTCCGTCTACTTCTACAACTGTTTTTCCTTCGGCAACTATTGTACCTAAACCTGTAGGAGTTAAAATTCCGCCAAGTCCTGCACCTGCTGCTCTTATTCTTTCAGCCAAAGTACCTTGTGGAACTAATTCAACTTGCATTTCACCGGAATTCATTTGATTTCCTGTTTCTTTGTTTGTTCCAACATGAGAAGCAATTAATTTTTTTACTTGTTTGTTAACAATAAGCTTTCCAATACCAACTTCCGGGAAAGAACTATCATTAGCAATTAAAGTAATATCCTTAACTCCCTTTTCAACGATAGCATCAACTATTTTAAAAGGGTTTTTGCATCCTAAAAATCCGCCAACCATGATAGTCATACCATCGTTAATCATATCAACAGCTTGATTCAGAGAAATTACCTTATTCAATTTGTATCCTCCTTTTATCTTTTGATGATCAGTGTTGTACCTTGTCCTCCGCCTATACATAACGTTGCCAAGCCTGTATGGGCATCTCTTTTTACCAACTCATGGATTAATGTAACAAGTATCCTCGTTCCAGAACATCCAATTGGGTGTCCTAAAGCTATAGCTCCTCCGTTAACATTAGTTTTTTCCGGGTCTAATCCCAAATCTTTAACTACAGATAAGGACTGAGCTGCAAAAGCTTCATTAGCTTCTACTAAGTCAATGTCTTCTATAGTCATGTTAGCTTTAGCTAATGCTTTCTTAGATGAAGGAACAGGTCCGTATCCCATTATTGTTGGATCAACTCCTGCAGATGCAAATGATACAATTGTAGCCAAAGGTTTAATTCCAAGCTCATCTGCCTTTTCCTTTGACATAACAAGTACTGCTGCTGCGCCGTCATTTATACCTGATGAAGTGCCAGCTGTTACAGTTCCATCCTTTTTAAAAGCAGGTTTTAATTTTGCCATACCTTCTATGGTAGCGCCAAATTTAGGAAATTCATCAGTATCTACTACTATTGGGTCGCCTTTTCTTTGAGGTATTAAAACAGGAACAATTTCATCCTTAAATCTTCCGCTCTTAATTGCTGCTTCTGCTCTGTTTTGGCTTCTTACTGCAAATTCATCTTGTTCTTGTCTGGTTATGTTCCACTGCTCGGCAATGTTTTCTGCTGTAATTCCCATATGATAATTATTGAAAATATCAGTCAATCCGTCTGCAACCATAGTATCAACTATAGCGCCATCACCCATTCTTAATCCCCATCTTGCTTTAGGAACAATATATGGCGCCTGGCTCATATTTTCTGCACCACCCGCAAGAACAACGTCTGCCTCACCGCACATTATTGCCTGAGCAGCAAGTTGAACGGTTTTTAATCCTGAACCGCAAACTTTATTGATTGTCATAGAAGGAACTTCGATCGGTACGCCTATAGCTATAGACACTTGTCTTGCTAAATTTTGTCCAATTCCTGCTTGAAGAACATTCCCGAAAATAACTTCGTCAACCATTTCAGGCTTAACATTTGCTCTATTAAGTGCTTCTTTAGCTGCAACAGCACCAAGCTTAACAGCTGATACATCTTTGAGACTTCCTCCAAAGCTTCCTATAGGCGTTCTTACAGCACTAACAATAACAACTTCTCTCATCACTGACCTCCTTTATGTATTATGGAATAATTTACCATAATTATTCATATATTTATAAGCAATAAGCATGCCAACTGCTTGTCTTCGTTTAAATTATTTTATTTGTTGAAATATCAATGTTTTTTCAATATAAAATCTTTCTTTTTAAAAATTTTTTTAGTAAAAAATATAATATGTAGAAAAATTTCTACATATTTTGAATTGAACAAAATATTAATCTAAAATTATGCTTAATTTCCATAAAAATTATACTTGTAGATTATTTTCTACATTATTTTACAATGTAGAAAATAATCTACATTTAAATAGTTTTTATATCAATGCCATATCCTTCAAGTTTCTTATATAATGCTGTTCTATGAATACCTAACAGATTTGCTGCCACGGTTCTGTTTCCATTACTATATTTTAATGCTTCAACAATAGCATTTATTTCTGCCTCAGCCAATTTGTATTTTAATGTTTGCACATCGTGTTTTTTAACATCATCATTTAATTTTTCATTTATAAAATCCGGTAAATGCTGAATACCTATATAATTGCCAATTGAAACATTAGCAGCCCTTTCAAGAATATTTCTAAGTTCTCTTACGTTGCCAGGCCAATTATATAATTTCATTGCAAAAATTGCTCTGTCAGTTACGGTTTTAGAAGTTAAGCCAACGCTTTGAATTTGTTTATTTAAAATATTATCACATAAGCAAGGAATGTCATCTAACCTTTCCCTCAATGGAGGTATCTTTATTTTAACAACGTTAAGTCTATAATATAAGTCCTGTCTAAATTTATTTTTACTTACAATGTGTTCAATATCCTCATTAGTACAAGCAATAAGCCTAATGTCAATTTTTATTGAAGTATTGCCGCCTATTCTTTCAAATTCTCTTTCTTCCAATACCCTTAACAATTTTGCCTGCATGCTCATAGGCATAGAGCTTATTTCATCCAAAAGCACCGTTCCGCCGTTTGCAAGTTCTAACTTTCCTATTTTACCTTCTTTTTTAGCTCCTGTAAAGGCTCCTGCTTCATATCCGAACAGTTCTGACTCCAATAACTCATGAGGTATTGCAGCACAATTTATTCTAATGAAGGGGGCTAACCTTCTATTGCTTTCTTCATGAATTGCATGGGCAAAATATTCCTTGCCTGTCCCGCTTTCACCTTCAATTAATATAGTTGAGCCTGAATTGGCTGCTTTTTTCGCAATATCAATAAGTTCAAGCATATGGACATTTTGTGTAATTATATCATCAAAACAATAATTGGCATGATACATTTTGCTGATTTCACTTTTATACTTATCAACGGTGCTTTCAAGAATTTTAAGTCTTTTTGCCAAGTCAGTAACTTCTTTAATATCTTTAAACAAAACCGTTCCAACAGCACCAATAACTTTATCATCTTTAAAAATTGGAGTCCTGCTGGCAATCATATCATGCCCTTGAATTCTTTGAACATCATACAATTCCTTTTTACCTGTTTTAACAACAACATGAAGGCGTGTATTTTCTATTACATCTTCCACATGCTTTCCTAATGCATCTTCTTCTTTAATACCAAAAAGCTTTTCATAATTCCATTTAATTATTATACCTTCTTCATTAACTAAAACAAACCCTTGATAAGCATTGTCCAACACGTCTTTTAATGAATTTAACGCTAATTTCAATTCTTCTATTTCATTTCTTGCTTCTTGAATTTCAGTTGCTTCCTTAAACAAAATAATGTCAAATTGAAAAATATTCAGATTACGGTAACAAAATGATTCTACTGTAATACTTTTATTACCAATCATAATTTCACTTTCAGCATAACTATCATGATTTGTAAAATTTAACAATTTGTATTTTGTAAGAACTTTTGCTAATGACTTATTGTCCTCGCCCACTATATCAAAAATTCTTTTAAACTGTCTGTTAACTATTCTATTGTTTTTATTATCAATGAATAATACTCCTTCATACATTGAATCAATTAAATTTTGAAAATCTTCATATTTTATCATAAATATATCCTTAGTTTAATTATAAAAGTAAAATAATATACTAATATATTAATAAATTTAAATGTTTATGTCAACTGTTTGTGTCGATTTGAGTTAAAGACCGACTTAAAAAACTGCCGTTTGGCAGTTTTTTTGGAAGTCTTTATAAACCTAATTCTTCTTTTAATTTATTCAATTCTTCATCTACTGATGCATTGCCCATTGCTGCATATTTTTCTTCTAAAGCTTTTGCTTCATCTATAGGCTCCATATTTAGGTCAGCCATAGCATTTGCTTCATCCAGCATCTTGCTTGCCTTATCTTCCATTCTTTCAAAAGCGCTTTTTGCACCGGATATTTTCTTTGTTGCCTGAGCTGCTTCATTTAATGTTTCCTGGGTTTTAGCAACTTTAACCTTTGATTTAATAACCTGGCGCCTTGCTTTTAATGCTTCTATGTCAGCGGTTAATTTGTCATGCATCTGGCGCATTTTAATTGCATTTTCATGAGCAGCGGCATAAGCTGTCATAAGTCCTGCACCTACATTTTCCAACTCTTGTTTTTTGTTGATAAATGTTCTTGCGTCTCCCTCATTTCCTGCTACTAAGGCTTTCTTTGCAAATTCATTGTATTTTGCAACTTCTGCTTCATTTTGATCGACTAATCTCTTTGTGCGCGTTTCTTCTGCAATAACTTCTGCTGTGCTTTGTTTGACTTCGGCAAGATCCTCCATCATGTCTTCCAAATATTGGTCAATCATTTTTTCCGGATCTTCCATTTTTTCAAGCAATACGTTTATGTTTGCCTTGATAATATCACCAAATCTTTCTAATATAGCCATCTTTTCCTCCTTATTATTATCTGCCGGTGGCAGATTATTGCTCATTATCATCCTGATACTTTTTAGTAAGTTCTTCAGTCTCTGCATCTCCAAACCTATCAAGGGGAGTATTTAATATTTCTTCTCTTCTTTTAGCTTCCAGATTTTTTTGTTCCATATGTTTTTTCCACCATAGGAAGAGTACAAAAGCTAAAACAACAAGCCCTATTACAATAAACACTGTAATCCATGGAGACCTGGTAACCTTCATAATCCTGTCAGCTGCATCTTTGAAGGACTTGCTGAAAAATTCATCATCGCTTAAATTGTCATCATAATAGTATCTGTCTATGTAATCAAGCAGGATATTGCCGGCCTCATCATCAATTACACTTTTCGCCTGGGTTCCGGCAATATACCAATCCCTGTACATGCCTTCATATTCGAAGAATACAAATAATAAATGTGCTTCATCCGTAAACAGCTCATCATATAAGCTTTCTGCAAAGGATTCTATTTCAAATTGGGTCGGATAATAGGAACCGTTAACATTATCTGTCAAATATAAGTATGGCTGGACTCCTGTTTCCTTATAAAAATGTTTCATCCCGTCAATCAGCTTTGTTTCATTTATTATCCAGCCCAACTCATCTGTGTAGTAGCCTGTTTCATTAACAGATCCGGACGGAAGCGGAATTCTTTCAACAGATGAGGGGGTAATTATACTGTCGCTGCTTTTTGTATTAGGAGAATTAAGCATTGAAAAACCAATAATTAAAATAATAGCAAGCACTATTACAACAATAATTAATAGAGCGCATCCACAGCCACCGCCTCCGGAAGACCTCCTTGGGCTGTATCCGCCTCCGAATCCTCCTCCCATGGGCACCCTGGGAGCAAATATGGGTCCAATATGGGGGCCTGTGCTTCTGCTGCCTCCAAAAATCCCGCCGCCTGTGCCGCTTGAACCTCCGCTGCTTCCAAATGAGCCGCCGCTGCGTCCGAATGAACCGCCGCTTCTGCCGCTTGAACCTCCGCGGCCTCCAATTGAAAATCCGCCTCCAAAACCACCGCTTCGTCCGCCGCCTCCTCTGCTTCCGCCAAAGGAACCGCCGCCGCTTCTGCCTCCTGAACCTCCGCCTCTTGCCAATTAAATCCCTCCAATTAAATGTATGGAAATTTATATTTTGTCAATTATATTTTATACCCTTATTTAAATATTTCAAACAATAATTATCCTTTCACTTAATTATATCATAATCTTCAAGAAAATTGTAGCATATATTTCCTTTTCTATAGCCGATTATTGTGTCTAAATTTACATTGTGTATGCTTTTAAATATATTAGTATCAATATTTGGATTAATTTCTCTTAATTTTTTAATTAAGAGCTTTGTTTCCTGCCTTTTTGAGACAGTGTTCTCATTTTGAATTTTTTTAGTAATAGAACAGGCGCATTGAATGAACTGGAGATTGTTGTACCTTTTCCATGCAATTATGTCTTCTTCCCTTACCTTGTACATAGGACGGATAAGCTCCATGCCCTCATGATTTGTACTCCGAAGTTTGGGCATCATGGTTTTAATTTCTGCCGCATAGAACATGCTCATAAGCACAGTTTCTATAGCATCATTAAAATGATGTCCCAGTGCAATTTTATTGCATCCTGATTCCCTTGCACTTCTGTACAAATAGCCTCTTCGCATCCTTGCACAAAGATAACAAGGTGTTTCTTCCACTCTGTCTACTATGTCAAATATGGGAGTGGTAAAAATCTTTATTGGAATATTTAATATTTCTGCATTTTCTATTATACGTTTTTTGTTGTCATCACTGTATCCCGGGTCCATTAGCAAATATTCGGTTTCAAATTTAATTTCACTGTACTTTTGCAGGTGCTGCATGCATTTGGCCATAAGCATTGAATCCTTGCCTCCTGATATGCATACTGCTATTTTGTCATTGTTTTGTATTAATTTATATTCCTTTACAGCCGAAATAAATCTTGCCCATATTTGTTTTCTGTACTTTTTAATTATGCTTCTTTCTATTTCTTCATAGCGTTCCATTTTATCCTGCTTTATCAAATAAGTTTTGTCACTCAATAATATCCGTTTCTATTATAATGATATAAACATTATATAACAAGATGTTTTTATTGCAACCTATGAAAATGTTTGCTATCCTATAATTGGATTTATAGGTTAAATAATCTTAAGGAGTATTTATGGGAGGAGAAGCAAGCCTCCTTGGAAATATTGGAATAGGGAACTTATTCGGCAATGACTGAAAATTATTGGATGCAAGGCAATGCTTTGTCATTCTGAAGGGTAATCAAAATACCATGTTTTTGTAACAGGGTGACATGAACAGGGTTTGTCAACTGTAAAAGGTGCTTAGCTAGCACCTTTTTTACTGGCCTTATATATGTTGCAGACTGCCTTAGTGGCTGATATGTCTTCATCTATTACGTCATAAAGGTCTAGGCCTTCTTGTAATACATTCATATATTCTGAAAGCATGAAACAGCTGTTATGAAAAACCCCTCCTTTAAGACCTATTTTAGCAGGTCCTTTGAAGTTTTTCTTTTTATATGCAACTTGAGTTAGTTCTGCAAGGTATCTTCCTGCATTTTCTAAAAGCAAAATGGCATATGAGTCTCCTTTATTGGCATAGTCAACTATAATGGGAAAGAGTGCTGCAACCTTGTTTTTTTCGTTGTTGTAAATGAAATTCATTATATCCGAACGTGTAGACCCCCCTATTTCTTTTATCAAAGCCTTGCTCAGGCTGTCAAAAGGAAGAGCCCTGTCGTATTTATGAATTATATTTTTAAAAACCTGCATAACAGTATGATAGCCGCTTCCCTCGTCACCCAGGATATGACCCCATCCTCCAACCATTTCACCTTCACCGTCTTTTTGCACAAAACAGGAAGATCCTGTCCCTGAAATTGCCAGAATTCCGTCCTTGTCTCCAAAATATGCCTTGCAGGCCATTTCTGCATCATTTAAAACTATTGTTTTGATTACAAAAGCACCTTCCACATATTTTTTTATCAGTTCTGCATAGTTGCCTGTTTCCACACCTGCCATTCCAACTGCTATAAGCTGACAGTCTTCTCTGCCAAGCTCATTAACACAGTCATAAATAAGGGATATCAGGTTATTTACAGTCTTCTCCAGGTTTACTGAAGGATTGCCGAATCCTCCTATAAGATTAAAAATCGGACTATCATTAAGATTATAAGCAATCAGCTCAGACTTTGTGCCACCGGCATCAATTCCTATTAAGTATTTCATACGCTCACCACCCAGTTATAGTATAGCAAATATCAATCTGTTTTTCTACATTTTAATGCAAATCTTATTCACTCAATAAAGGTAATAAAGCAGAATTTTTTTTAACAAAAATACTGCTCCATCTATATGAAATGAAGCAGCATTTTTTATTTTATTCTGCATGAATTGCATCTGTAGGACATTCTTCCTCAGCTTCTTTTGTGCAATTCTCGTATTCCTCAGGTATAGGGTCAACCTTCACTGTAGAAATACTTTCGTCATCCAATTCAAAAACACCGGGACATATTGTTTCGCACAGACCGCAGCTTATGCAGGCATCCCTGTCAACTTTTGCTCTCATATATTCCTCCTGATAAATAGTAATATATTGTTTGCTGATTTACACTAATTTATCCAAAGCTTGTTTTAAATCATCTATTATATCATCTGCATGCTCCAAGCCAATGGAAAGCCTTACAAGTCCCTCAGAAATTCCGCTCATTGCTCTTTCTTCAGGAGTATAAGGCGAATGGGTCATGGATGCCGGATGCTGAATCAGTGTCTCAGTATCACCAAGACTTACAGCCAGTGAGCAAAGCTCTACTGTATTCATAAGTTTTCTTCCTGCTTCAAGTCCTCCCTTAACTTCAAATGCAATCATGGCACCTGGCAGCATCATTTGTTTTTTACCAAGCTCATATTGAGGGAAGCTTTTCAGTCCCGGATAGCCAATCCATTCTATTGCAGGATGGCTTTCAAGAAATTCTGCAACCTTCTGGGCGTTTGAGCAGTGCTTTTCCATTCTGACTTCCAGTGTTTTCATTCCTCTGTTGATTAAGTATGCATCAAAAGGACTTATTACAGAGCCGGTCATGTCTTTTATTCCAAATAATCTGACAGTATCCATGAATTCTTTTTTACCGGCTGCAAATCCTGCAATTACATCACCGTGACCGTTTAAATACTTGGTTGCAGAATGAACTACCACGTCTGCACCCAGATCAATAGGTCTTTGTAAATATGGAGTGCAATAGGTATTATCTACTACAACCTTACAGCCTTCAACTTCGTGGGCAATCTTTGAAACTTCCGAAATATCAGTCAGCAGCATATTCGGGTTTGCTGGACTTTCAAGATATACCATTTTAGTATTAGGCTTCATGGCTTTTCTCACGTTTTCAGGGTCTGAAGTATCAACAAAATCAACCTCTACTCCGAATTTAGCCAAACCGTGGTTCAGAAAAGCATATGTACACCCATACAAGGTTTTTGCTGCAATAATATGATCCCCTGCATTTACTATAGACCATATTACTGAAGTAATGGCACCCATGCCTGAAGCCATGGCAACTGCTGCTTCAGCATTTTCCAGTGATGCAAGCTTGTCTTCAACCTGGGAAGTTGTGGGATTTCCAAGCCTTGTGTAGATGTAGCCTTCTTCTTCCAATGCAAATCTTCTGCCGCCCTGCTCAGCGGAGTCAAATATGAATGTGGAAGTTTGATATATGGGAGTTGCTAAAGCCCCATACTCATTAGGTTTGTAACCGGCATGTACCGCCCTTGTTGAAAAATTCATTTTGCTTAACTTATCTTTATTCATTATTTCCTCCTTATAAGAATTATTTGATAAGCAAACGTTCTCTATATAAATTGTATACTACTTTTGAATATAAATCAATCATGTATTTTTTAATATTGTTTACCCATTGGCAAAAACCAAATATGGTGTAACTTTTTCCCGTGCTCCAACAGCTTTGTTATCTTTTAGACCATCTTTAAACTTGTATTTTTTTTAAATAATATTATAATGGAATTACTTGAAAAATGGAGGCTATAATGGACTTTATAATATCGGTTATTATTTTTACCTTATCTTTAATTTACAGCATCCTAAAGCATATTCCCACTCTTGTTCCCCTCTTGATAGGAATGCTGTCTTTTTCCATAACAGCTATTAATAGAGGGTACGGTATAAGAAATGTGATAAAAATGGTACTAAGGGGTATGAAAAAGTCCCTTTCTTTAATACCTATTTTTGCTTTGATAGGAATGATTACAGCTTTATGGAGGGCTTGCGGAACAATTGCTTTTTTTGTTTATTACGGTATAAATATAATGAATCCAAATTACTTTATTCTATATGCCTTTTTATTATCCTGCTTTGTTTCCTTTGCTATTGGTACAAGCTTTGGAACTGCCGGGACAATAGGTATTGTATTAATTGTACTGGCAAAAAGCGGAGGTGTCGACATTTATACAGCAGGAGGAGCTATTATATCCGGAGCCTTCTTCGGGGACAGGTGCTCTCCGGTATCCTCCAGTGCAAATTTAGTGGCTATGGTTACAGGCACTGACTTATATGACAATATAAAAAATATGTTTATTACAGGTGCTCTGCCTTTTGTGGCAGCTGTGGCTGTCTATTTTATTTTATCAAAATATAATCCGATTAATGTGGCAAATAACGGGCTGATAGATAAATTACCTGTTAATTTCAACCTTCATCCAATTACAATTCTCCCTGCCCTTGTAATCTTCCTGCTGGCAGCATTAAGAAAAAATGTTCAGTTTACAATGTTTTCAAGTATACTGACAGCAATTTTTGTATGTCGGTATTTTCAAAATTTTTCTTTTCAGCAGATATTCAATTATATGATTTTCGGATATATGAATACTGACCCTGAACTTTCAGGAATAATTTCAGGCGGAGGCTTAATGTCAATGGTTTCCGTTACATTTGTCGTATTGATAGCATCCTCCTATTCAGGTATATTTGAAGGAACAGGCATGCTTAATGATATTCAGGGTGCTCTGGTTAAAATAAGCAAAAAAACCGGTGTTTACATAACTACTGTCTTTACCGGCGTTATTACATGTGCCTTTTGCTGCAATCAAACACTGCCCATATTGCTTACTCAAGATTTGATGAAAAATATTTATAAAAAAAATGGCCTTACTAAAAGCCATTTAGCTCTAGACATTGAAAACACTGTAATTTTAATTGCCGAGCTTTTCCCCTGGAGCATAGCAATAGCAGTTCCCCTTGCAACCATAGATGTGGGTGCAAGGGCAATTCCCTATGCTGTCTTTTTATACCTGGTACCTTTATTGGCACCTCTTACTCCTAAATTCATAAAAAAGACAATGAATCTCAGTCTGTCTAAATAAGAGCAGCTTCTATTAATAATGCAATCAGCCTTGTTCCCACCCATTGGGTACCGGCTTGATAAGAGGAAGAAATTGTTTCTAGTATTTTCTGATTTGGAAATTAGAGCCAAGGAGGGGAAAGTTTTGAGGGAATTCGTATCCTAATCCCCAGTAGCTGATTCCTCTTAATCCGTATTCCTTCACAGTATCAAATTTCGCCTGGGCGCTTCTTGCATCTTCAAACCATACTTCATGGGCAATTCCTTCTGCATCAGTATAATGAAAATATGGTGACTGGCTTTCATATTCATAATGAATTTCAGCCATGTGCTCATAGGCTAAGTTTATTGCATCCTGAACGCTGAATGTTGCAGCTTCATCACCTTCTTCAAAAGGAATTTTCCAGTCCCTTGCATATATCTGGAATCCCATTAATATTTTATCTCTTGGAATTACTGATACTGCATAATCAAGAACTTTTCTTATTTCATTTAATGGTGATATGGCTCTAGGCCTTCCTCCCCTCCAGCCCCATTCGTAGGTCATGAGAACAACGAAATCCGCAAGCCTTCCATGGGCGGGATAATCGTGAGCTTCATACAAAAGACCAGCTTGCTCGGCACTTAATTTTGGAGCTAATGATGTGGAAACAAAGAATCCTTCATTATGAAATCTTTGAACTGTACTTTCCAAAAATCTGTTGTAGGCTTCCCTGTCCTCAGGAAGAACATATTCAAAATCAATATTTAGTCCCTGGTAACCCTTTTCTCTCATTATGCTGATTATGTTATCCTGGAGTTTATTGACTATGTCCGGATTATTCAAAACAATATTTGCTATGTTCTGGCCTTCAACATTTACAGTAAAATTTACTATTGACATCATGGGAACAGCCCCTTGTGTATAGGACTCAGCTATTGCCGGTTCGTCAGCAATATTTACCAATGTTCCGTCTTCGTTAATAAGGTATGCGAAAGGACTTAAATAAGTCAGATAAGGTCCTGCTTCTCTCACAACGGGAACAGCTTCCGGCCCGAGAAAATATGTAAAGCCATTTACATCTATTTCTGTTTTGGGTCTTTGAGGTATTTTTAGCACATATCCCGGGTATATCAAATCAGGATTCATAATTCTGTTTTCCCACAGCAGTTGTTGTACGCTGACTCCAAACTTCTGCGCAATCTGCCAAATAGTGTCCCCTTGCTGGACAGTATAAGTTATACTGTTAGTTGGTATTAAAAGTGCATGGCCGGGCAGCAAAATGTCAGGATTATTCAACCTGTTAATGTTAACAATATCCTCTATGCTGACATTATAATAACCGGCAATCTGCCACAATGTTTCTCCACTTTGAACAACATGAATATTCATAACTTCCCCCTTTAGTCTCTTTGTAATAATATATTCATTTGTCCAACCTTAATGATAAAAAATAAATGCTGTCGGAGTAATTTCTCTGAAAGCATTTATTTAAAACAGCATTACGTATCAAATTTCAATTAAATCTATAAATTATAGTCTATTCTAGAATTTAACCTGAAATTATTTGTTTTGGAGAAGGAAAAGTGCTGTCACAGGAATTTTTAAACTTTGGCTATGTCTTTTCTGTACTCCATTTTTTCATAATGAATTTTGGGGATATTTTTATATACCTTGCTTCTTGCCTGGTCTAGTGTGGTTCCCAGAGCAGTTACGGCCAAAACTCTGCCCCCGTCCGTAACAATCTTATTGTCACGCAGCTTGGTACCGCCATGAAATATTACTATATCATCATCCACATCATTTAATCCTGTTATTTCCTTGCCCTTTTCATAGCTTTCAGGATATCCTCCTGAAGCTAAAACTACAGTTACGCATTTTTCATCATTCCACAGCAAATCACACTCTGACAAATTGCCATCGATACATTTTGACATTATGTCAATTAAATCTGATTTTAGTCTGGGGAGAACAACCTCTGTTTCAGGATCTCCAAAACGGGTGTTGTATTCCAGTATCTTGGCTTGATTGTTTTCAATCATGAGCCCTATGAACAAGACACCTTTAAAATCAATGCCTTCATTTAGAAAGCCCTCCAAGGTTCTGTCTATTATGTATTTCCTGATATATTTGTTCAATTCCTCAGTAAATATTGTGTTTGGAGAAAAACATCCCATGCCTCCGGTATTGAGTCCCTTGTCTTCATCATATGCTTTTTTGTAGTCTCTGGCGCTTTCCATGGGTATTATACTTTTTCCGTCAACAAAGCAAAGAAGAGAAGCTTCGGTTCCCCGGAGGAATTCTTCTATAACGAGGGTATCTCCTGCATCACCGAACTGTTTTTTGTCCATTATGCTTTTAATTGCTTCTTCTGCATCTTTTATAGTTTCACATATCAATACCCCTTTGCCTGCAGCCAAACCGTCAGCTTTAACAACAATAGGAGGGTTAAATTTGTGAAGGTCTCCAATTGCATTTTTTGAATCTGTATATACTTCGTATCTGGCAGAGGGAATTGAGTATTTCTTCATAAAATCCTTTGAATAGGATTTGCTCCCTTCAAATTTGGCTCCGGCTTTTACAGGACCGAATGCCTTTATACCTTTTTCGTTAAGCATGTCAACCAAGCCTGCTACCAAGGGTACTTCAGGACCGACTACCACCAGGTCAACCTTGTTGTCTACCGCAAATTCAGTTAATTTTTCCAGCTCATCAGCCTTAATGTCAACACACTCTGCTATTTGAGATATGCCTGCATTGCCCGGAGCACAAAAGAGTTTTGAAAGCTGCTTGCTTTGTTTTAATTTCCAGCAAATTGCATGCTCTCTTGCTCCGCCTCCAACTACAAGAATTATCATAGGTCCTCCTAATGTTTAAAATGTCTCATATTTGTGAAAACCATAGCTATATTGTGTTTGTTGCATACTTCTATGGATTTATCATCATTTAACGAGCCCCCCGGCTGAATAATTGAAGTTATTCCTGCCTTGGCTGCTTCCTCAGCGCAATCCGGGAAAGGGAAAAAGGCATCTGATGCAAGAGCTGCTCCCTTTGTGGAATCTTTCCCCAAAAATTCATAAGCATGTTCAATTGCCTGCTTGCATGCCCAAATGCGGTTTACCTGTCCTGGGCCTATCCCTAGGGACTGGCCGTCCTTAACAATTATGATGGCGTTTGACTTTGTATGTTTTACGATCTTCCATGCCATGAGCAGATCTTTCATTTCCTGTTCAGCCGGCTTAGCACCGGTTACTGTTTTTAATTCTTCATCTTCAGGCAAGAGTTTTGAATCAATCTCTTGAACTAATATACCCCCTGCAACCTTTTTAATGTCGCAGGTATATTCGCCCTGCTTTTGTAATATGTTTTCTATTTGCAGGAGCCTTATATTTTTCTTTGCTTTAAGTACCGACAGAGCTTCCCGGCTGTAGGAAGGGGCAGCAATTATTTCTACAAATATTTTATTTAATTCCTCTGCTGTCTTTTCATCTATTTCTCTGTTAAAGGCTACAATTCCGCCGAATATTGAAACAGGGTCGGCATCGAATGCTTTTAAATATGCGTCATATATATTGTCGGCAGTTCCTACTCCGCATGGATTTGCATGCTTGCAGGCAACAACACATGGCTCTTCAAATTCTTTTAAAAGCTCCAAAGCCCCGTTTGTATCGTTAATATTGTTAAAGGACAATTCCTTCCCGTGAAGCTGGACAGCAGATGCCAACAGGCCTTCAGCATTTTCAACCTCTTTGTAAAATGCGGCTTTCTGGTGTGGGTTTTCGCCATATCGCATATCTTGAATCTTTTCATACGTCATTGTGTATGTATCAGGCAGGGAACTATCTTTTCTTTCTTTTTTCATATAGGAAGCTATCAAGGTGTCATAATGAGCAGTATGAGCAAAAACCTTGGAGCATAAATAAAATTTCGTATCTAAAGAAACTCCCTTGTTCTCCTTTAATTCTTCGAGAACAATGCCGTAATCTTCAGGGTCAACTAGAACAGCTACATCCTGATAGTTCTTTGCTGCAGACCGGAGCATTGTAGGGCCGCCTATATCAATATTCTCTATTGCTTCCTGCCTTGTAACCCCGTCCTTTAATATTGTCTGCTTAAAAGGATACAGGTTTACAACCACCAGGTCTATTGTTTCAATATTCAGCTCTGAAAGCTGTTTCATATGCTCAGGGTTTTTTCGCATTGCCAGAATACCCGCATGAATTTTGGGATGCAGGGTTTTCACCCTTCCATCCAGGCATTCCGGAAAATTAGTGACCTCGGAAATCCCTATTACCTTAACCCCCGCCTCCTGTAAGGCTCTTTGGGTGCCTCCCGTTGATATAATTTCAATACCCAGATTTTCCAATTCCCGGGCAAATTCAACTATTCCTCTTTTATCTGACACACTTATTAAAGCTCTCATTTTTTCACTCCTTAATATTAACTTTTCTTCCGCTTATTTGTATTTTCCCTTCACAGTAATACTTAACTGCCAAAGGCAGTATTTTATGCTCTATTTTCAGCACCTTCTGCTGAAGTGTTTCGGCTGTATCTTCACAGCTTACTTCTATGGCTTCCTGTATGATTATTGGACCCGTATCTGCTCCTTCATCCACAAAATGAACTGTGGCACCGCTTAGCTTAACACCGTAGTTTATTGCTTCTTCATGCACCTTGATGCCGTAATATCCCCCACCGCAAAAGGCAGGTATCAATGATGGATGTATGTTGATTATACGGTTTTTATACTCTTCTATAAATTTACGAGTTAAAATTTTTAAATATCCTGCCAGTACAACCAGCTCTACACCCCGGCTTTTTAACTCGTCAGTAATTGCATCATTGAACTTGTCAAAGCTTTCGTAGTCCTTCTGCCTTACATATACAGCGTCAATACCGTGCCGTCTTGCCCTTTCCAAACCAAAGGCATCCTTTCTGTTTGATATGACAACTGTTATTATACCATTAATATTTCCCTTCTCCGTATTATCTATCAAGGACTGGAGGTTGGTTCCCGAACCTGAAATCAATACGCCTATTTTCACCTGTGGCATATTTTCAGCCCACCTTCCCTTTTGACAGTTCTTCCAATAACTGCAGGTCTTTCCCCGACGCTTTTTAACCAGTCCATAACATCATCCAAAATATCTTTTCCAAGAGCCAGAACAATTCCGATACCCATGTTAAAGGTACCATACATTTCGTCAATATCTAGATTTCCTTCCTTTTGCATAAGCTTAAATATCGGCAGTACATTGATATTTTCAGTGTCAATATCTGCTGTTATTCCTTCAGGAAACATTCTTGGAATATTTTCGTAAAAACCTCCTCCTGTAATATTTGACAAACCCTTTATTTCAAACTTTGATATCAGCTCAAGTATAAGCTTTGGATAAATTCTTGTGGGTCTTAATAATTCTTCACCCATGGTGGATCCTAATTCCTCCACATACTGGTTGACATCATAATTTTTATGACTGAAAAAAACCTTTCGAACCAAAGAATATCCGTTGCTGTGAATTCCACTGGAAGGTATTCCGATAAGAACATCTCCCTCAATTATTTTTGAGCCGTCTATAATTTTCTTTTTATCAACGATTCCAACACAAAATCCCGCAATATCATATTCTTCTTCACCGTAAAGTCCCGGCATTTCTGCAGTTTCTCCCCCGATCAAGGCACAGCCGGCCTTAACGCAGCCCTCAGCCACGCCTTTGACAATGCTTGCTGCCTTTTGAGGCTTCAGTTTTCCTGTTGCAATATAATCCAGAAAAAATAATGGTTTTGCACCCTGACATATAACATCATTTACACACATGGCAACAGCATCTTCTCCGATTGTGTCATGCTTGTCTGCCATAAATGCAACCATAAGCTTTGTTCCCACACCGTCGGTGCCGGAAACCAATACAGGCTCTTCATATTCGTCCTTGTTTATTTCAAACATGCCCCCAAAGCCGCCAATATTTGAAATCACGCCCTTTGTATGGGTTTTCTTAACATAGTCTTTTATAAGCCTTACAGTTTCATAACCGGAATTTACATCTACTCCTGAATCTTTATAAGTCAGTTTATCCATAATACCTCCTATATTCCGTTGTTTGGCACTTCCATGGGGTAATCGCCGTTTAAACATGCTTTACAGTAACCTTGTGTTGAGCCTGTTGCCTTTAACAAACTTTCCAAGCTTAGAAAATGTAAGCTGTCAGCTTCTATATGCACTTTTATTTCTTCGGTTGTTTTATTTGCTCCTATAAGTTTGCTCCTGTCAGGTGTGTTTATGCCGAAGAAGCAAGAATGGGTTACAGGAGGTGAAGCTATTCGAACATGAACTTCCCTTGCGCCTGCTTCCTTTACCATTTTAACTATCTGCTTGGTTGTCGTACCTCTTACTATGCTGTCATCAACCATGACTACCACCTTATCCTGTACAATATCCTTCAATATGCTTAGTTTTGTTTTTACTCCCTTTTGTCTTAATACTTCTTTCGGCTCTATGAAAGTTCTTTTTGCATATCTGTTTTTTATGATTCCAAGACCATAGGCAATATTTAATTCTGCCGCATAACCCAATGCTGCCGGTGTTCCGGAGTCAGGCACTGAAAATACAAGGTCTGCTTTTACAGGTGCTTCCTGTGCCAAAAGCCTGCCTGAATTGTATCTTGTCTGATATACATTTACGCCGTCCAAATTACTGTCCGGTCTTGCAAAATATACATGTTCAAATATGCATAATTTCTTTTGGGCGTATTTTGTGGTTTTGATGCTGTTAACTCCGTCCTCATTTATAACAACAATTTCGCCGGGCTCGATATCTCTTATGAATTCACCTCCCATAGCGGCAATTCCGCAGCTTTCGGAAGCTAAAAGATATCCGTCCTCTCTTTTCCCCAGACAAAGAGGTCTCAGCCCATAGTTGTCCCTGACTCCTATCAGTTCATTTTCCGTCATGATTGCAAATGCATATGCTCCTTTAACTACCTCCATGGTAGTTTGGATGGATTTAACTATGCTGCCCCTGTAATGTCTTGCAACCAAATTGACTACAACCTCAGAATCAGTTGAAGTCTGAAATATTACACCTTCATTTTCAAGCATATCTCTCAGGGATCCAGCATTCACCAAATTTCCGTTATGGGCTAATGCTATTGACCCTTCCCTGTACCTTGCTACCAGGGGTTGTGCATTTTGCTTTTCGCTATCTCCGTATGTGGAGTATCTAACATGTCCTATTGCAATGTTTCCAATTAATCTGTCTATAATTTCCTGATTAAGAACATCTGCAACCAATCCCATATCCTTGTGAAATTCGATTTTTTTTCCTGTATTTATGGCAATTCCTGCACTTTCCTGGCCTCTGTGCTGGAGGGCGAACAAACCGTAGTATATCAGCTGGCTTGCTATATCCGGATTGTCCGTATATACTCCCACAACTCCACATTCCTCGTGCAGTTTATCTTCATTTAAACCGTAATCATCTAAATACATGGTTTCTCCTTACATTAATTTTTCGTTTAATTTTTTGTCTTTTTCAAATACTTTTTCAGCCATTTGTTTTTTGTAGGCCGAAAATTTATGTCTCAGGTCTTCGTATTTTACCGACAGTATCTGAATAGCCAAAAGCGCCGCATTTTCAGCAGAATTTATGCCTACAGTTGCAACAGGCACTCCCGGAGGCATCTGCACTATTGACAACAAAGCATCCATTCCGTCCAGTTCCGATGATTTAACCGGTATTCCTATAACGGGCAAGGTCGTGCATCCTGCCAGCACACCTGGTAAATGCGCCGCCTTTCCCGCTGCAGCTATAATAAGTTCATAACCGTCCTTGTTAGCATTTCTGGCAAACTCCAAAGCTTCAAAAGGAGTTCTGTGGGCTGATATCACTCTTACTGCTGTTTCTACTCCAAATTCTTTTAAAATATTGTAACCTTTTTCTACAACAGGAAAGTCTGAATCACTTCCCATAACAATTGCTACTTTCATTTTACCTCCGTTATTTAAAGTATTTTACTCCGGATTCAAAAATTCTCTGGTCCTTGTTTCCGGGAATGTTTTTATATATATCCTCCTGAAGTCTTTCCGAATGGGACATCTTGCCCAGAACTCTGCCGTCAGGGCTGGTTATCCCCTCAATTGCCTCTATAGACCCGTTTGGATTATTAAAGCCGTCATAGGTTGGTGCATTGCTTTCATCAACGTATTGAGTGGCTATCTGGCCGTTTGTTTTAAATCTTTCAATCCATTTTTCATTTGCAGCAAATGCTCCCTCCCCGTGGGACACAGGCAGTAAGTGAATATCTCCCAGTCTGCATCCCCTCATCCATGGGGACAAATTACTTACAACCTTTGTTCTGACAAATGTTGATATATGTCTTCCGATTTTATTATATGTTAAAGTTGGATAGTCCTCTTCCATCCCTGTGATTTCACCAAAGGGAACCAGACCTAATTTTATCAGTGCCTGAAAACCGTTGCAGATACCAATAATTAAGCCATCTCTGTTTTTTAACAGGTCTGTGACTGCATCCTTCAGCAGTTCATTTCTGAATACTGCAGCAATAAACTTCCCTGAACCTTCAGGCTCGTCTCCCGCACTGAATCCTCCCGGAAATGCAACAATCTGAGACTGCCTTATATGTGAATTCATTTCTTTTATAGAATCCTTGATATCCTGTGAACTTAAGTTTTTAAACACAAATATTTCTGCTTTTGCCCCTGCTCTATCAAAGGCTCTTTTAGTGTCGTATTCACAGTTGGTTCCCGGAAAAACCGGGATAAATACTCTTGGTTTCGCAATAGATATGGAAGATTTAAAAGTTTTTTCTTCATTGAAGCCGTAGCTTTCAATCCTTCCTGCACCGTCCTTTTTAACAGGAAAAATACTGTTTAAGGGTTTCAGCCAGGCAGACTTGATCTCTTCCAGACTTATACAAATGTTACCGGCTGAAATTTCTTTTTCAACGGTTGTTCTTCCTATTTCAATGCTGTCTTCCAATGAAGAAGTATTTTCTACCTCTAAAATAATATCACCGTAGCTTGCATCAAACCAATCATCGGCAATTTTAAAACCAGTTCTGAATCCAAGCTCATTTCCAAGGCTCATCTTGCTTATGGCAGCGGCGATTCCTCCGTATCCTACAGTGTGAGCGCTTAAAACTACTCCTTTTTTTATTGCTTCATGGATTTCTCCATACTTTATTTTAATATCTTCAAAATCCGGAATATTATTTTCATTCTTTTTAATCTTTACCAATAAAACACTGCTGTTTGGTTTTTTGAACTCAGGAGTAATAACATCTTTTACATTCGCTGCTGCAACTGCAAAACTTATTAAGGCGGGTGGCACATTAAGGTCCTTAAATGTACCTGACATGCTGTCCTTTCCTCCAATGGAGGGAATTTCCATCTCATGCTGTACCTTGTAGGCACCTAACAAAGCACTCAGAGGTTTTCCCCATCTTTCAGGCTCCTTGTTAAGCTTTTCAAAATATTCCTGGAATGTAAGCCGGATATTATTGTAATCTCCTCCCATAGCAACAATTTTGGCAACAGAATGTATTACTGCATAAATAGCGCCATGATAAGGGCTTTCCTTGGAAAGATAAGGGTCGAATCCATGAGCCATGAGAGAGCAGGTGGATGTTACTCCTTCTTCAACAGGAATTTTTGCAATCATTCCTTCTGCCGGTGTAAGCTGTGTCCTTCCTCCCATAGGTACTATTACAGATCCCGCTCCTACTGTTGAGTCGAATCTTTCAACCAGTCCTTTTTGGCTTGCAACATTCAAGTCTTTTAAATTTTCAAGCCAAAGTTCATTTATATTATTATTGTTAAGTTTTCTTTCATATTTTATATTTAGAGGTTCTGAAATTTTTGCACTTGTTTTTTGCCTGACACCGTTTGTATCTAAAAAGTCTCTGCTTATATCAAGTATTGTCTTCCCCCTCCATGTCATTTTAAGCCTTCTGTTATCGGTTACCTCTGCCACAACAGTTGACTGGAGGTTTTCTTCGTGGGCATAGTGGTTGAATTTCTCTGCGTCTTCTTTTCTAACAACAACTGCCATTCTTTCCTGGGATTCGGAAATAGCCAGTTCTGTTCCGTCCAGCCCCTCATATTTTTTAGGTACCAGGTCCAGGTTTATATTTAGTCCGTCGGCTAATTCGCCTATGGCAACCGATACGCCGCCTGCGCCAAAATCGTTGCATTTTTTTATAAGTGTGCTTACTTCTTTTTTCCTGAACAATCTTTGAATTTTTCTTTCCTCGGGAGCATTTCCTTTTTGCACTTCCGAGCCGCTTAAAACTATTGATTCTTCCGTGTGTTCAACAGAAGAACCGGTTGCTCCACCTATGCCGTCTCTTCCTGTTCTTCCGCCTAAAAGTATTACAAGATCACCCATAGAAGGACTTTCTCTTTTAACATTCTCCCTGGGTGCTGCTGCAATAACTGCGCCCAGCTCCATTCTTTTTGCAGTGTAATCAGGGTGGTATACCTCATTTACGTAACCTGTGGCAAGCCCGATTTGATTTCCGTAAGAACTGTATCCTGCAGCTGCTTCTGTTGTAATTTTCCTTTGAGGAAGCTTTCCTTGAAGTGTATCTTCAATTTTTTGCCTTGGATCCGCACATCCTGTAATACGCATTGCCTGGTAGACATAAGACCGTCCAGACAGAGGGTCCCTTATGGCTCCCCCGAGACATGTGGCTGCTCCGCCGAAAGGTTCGATTTCAGTGGGGTGGTTATGAGTTTCATTTTTAAACATTAAAAGCCATTCTTCATTTTTCCCGTCTATATCCACATTTATTATAATGCTGCATGCATTAATTTCTTCGGATATTTCCAGGTCATTTAACAGCCCTTTTTTTCTTAACTCCTTGGCTCCTATGGTGGCCAGATCCATTAAAGTAACATCTCTCTTGCTTTCATAGACAAATTTCTGTGTATTCAGATATTCATCATATGTGCTTTTTATTTCCTCTGTTATTCTTCCTTTTTCAAATTCAATATTTTCTATAACCGTTGAAAATGTTGTGTGTCTGCAGTGATCAGACCAATAAGTATCTATCACTTTGATTTCTGTGATGGTAGGGTTTCTCTTTTCTGTGTTTTTAAAATATTCCCGGCAAAATAATAAATCCTCAAAGCTCATGGCAAGTCCTGCGTCATTTTTATACTTTTTTATTTCTTTAGGGGATTTATTTATAATCTCTACTGTTTCAACATCTTTTGAAGATGGCTGCTCATGGCTTAAGCTAATAGGCTTAGCTATTTCTGCTTCTCTGGAATCAACAGGATTAATGCAGTAATTCTTGATTTTTTCAACATCCTTATCAGACAGCCCGCCTTCAAGAACGAAAACCCGGGCATATTTAACAAGTGGTTTTTCTTTTCCTGTAACGATTTGTGCGCACTGGGCTGCAAAATCAGCCCTTTGGTCGTATTGTCCCGGCAGGTATTCCACTGCAAAATAATTGCCTTTTAGGCCGGCATCTTCATAATACACGGTATCCTGGTTTGGTTCAGAGAATACAGTTTTTACTATATTTTCAAAATCCTCCCGGTCAATGTTTGATACATCATACCTGTTTAGTATTCTAATGCTGCTTAATTTATCAATATTCAAGCCTTCCTTCAAACTGTTTAATAAATTTAATGATTCAGTGTTAAAACCCGGTCTTTTTTCAACAAAAATCCTCTTAACATCAAAGTTCATAATAACCATCCTTTGTTATCATTTTTCAAAATAATAATAACAAATATAGAAACCCTTGTCAACGGTTTCTATATTGTTCTCAATATTAAATTAATTCTTTATTCGTTATACTACGAACTTCCGCATATCTGTACTGTCATTCATTTGTATTATTGTGAACATTTAAAAATATACCGACAAATACATCATATTTAGCTAAATGTTTTTACCGGTTATGAGTAAGGGTATAGGCAGTCATAGACATTGTCAGGGCATGACAAAAACAGCAGCCGTTTTGGCTGCTGTCGACATTATTAAATAAGGTTCAGAATGGTTATTTATTCTGTATACTCTCTTGCTTTCTCTTCGCCCCTCATCACCCTCAAGGCACCGTAAGCCAAAGCTTCCATTTCATTTTCACCGGGCATTATTTCAACATGAGATATAAAAGAAACTCTGTTTTTTATCCAGGAGGTAAGCATCTTAGAATATGCAATGCCTCCTGTGAGAATTATAGCATCTACTTTTCCTTCTACCACTGTAGCCAGATCCCCTATTCCCTTTGCAATTTGATATGCCATCGCTTCGTAAATCAGCTTTGCATATTCATTGCCTTCTTGAATCATTGTCTCTACTTGTCTTGCATCAATGGTATTTAAATATGCCTTCAGACCGCCGTTTCCTCTCAGCTTCCGCTGCATTGTTTTTTTGTCAAATTTACCTGAATAACAAAGGTTTATCAAGTCTCTGCAGGGAACTCTTCCTGCTCTTTCAGGTGAAAAAGGTCCTTCATCATCAGAAAGCAAGTCTACTATCTGACCCTTGTGATGAATATTAATTGATATGCCTCCGCCTAAATGGGCAACAATAATATTTAGATCTTCATATTTTTTCCCGATGCTTTTAGCATATTTTATTGCCATAGCCCTTGTATTTAAAACATGGCTCGTGCTGTTTCTAGGTATGTCAGGCATGCCTGATATACGGGCAATGTCAGGAAACTCATCTGTCATTACAGAATCATAAATATATGAAGGCACTCCTGCTTCTCTTGCAATATCATATGCAATGGGGGCAGCAAGATTTGACGCATGCTCCATAACAGGACGGTTTTCAACTCGGTCAAGCATGAGCTCATTAACAGCATATGCGCCTGATTTTACCGGAAGAAGCATTCCTCCTCTTGCAACTACACAAGATAAGTCTTTTACATCGAATTTCTTTTCTTCCAAATATGATCTGACAAATTCCAATCTCATATGAAGCTGGTCTTGAACATCATCATATTTACTGATTAATTCATCTGGATGACTTAAACTTTTTACAAATACTTCTTTATCATCTTCATATAATGCTATTTTAGTAGAAGTTGAACCTGTATTAACAACAAATATCTTATAGCTCATAGCATGCCTTCCTTTTAAACAGCTTCCATTCCTTTATTGAACGCTTTAATGTTTATATCTACAAATTTTTCTTTTACCTGGTTCCTTATCACAGCTTCCCAGTCAATGTCTGTCAATTGCATTGACTTAATCAGGGCACCCAGCAAAACAACGTTCATTACTTTTTGATTCCCTAATTCTTCAGCTATTTCTCCGGCGTTTATGACCTTTGTTTTTGCTTTTCCTTTAATCAGCTCAATCAATCCTTCAGGATAATCAGCTTTTCCCATCAATATGGGCGCCGAAGCAATTTGGAAATCATTGATTACTACAACACCATCCGGCTTTAAAAATTCAAGCCAGCGAAGTGCTTCCATAGTTTCAAAGGAAACCAGAATATCTGCTTCGCCGATTCCTATAATTGGAGAAGCGACTTCACTTCCATATCTTACTTGAGTTGAAACGCTTCCGCCTCTTTGTGCCATACCATGAATTTCTGACATTTTTACATCATAACCTGCTTCCATAAGGCCAGTGGATAATATTTTACTTACCAATATTGTTCCTTGGCCGCCAACACCCACCAATAAAATATTTTTAGTATCCTTCATTTTATTCACCTACCTTAATTGCCTTTTTAGGACATAACTGCAGACAAAGTTCGCATCCTACACATTGCACTTTATTGATTGAAGATTTCTTTATTTCTTTTTTAAATACTATAGCCGGACAGCCTGTACCTACGCAGATTTTGCATCCTATGCATGTGTCCTCGTCAACCTGGCAGTAACCTGAAATTGGTCCGAATTCTTCGATATCCTCTTTAGAATACTTCTTGAGAGCACATGGATATCTTGAAATAATTACAGATGGTTCGTCCAAATCAAAGGCCCAATTTAGAGCATCCTTAATTGCAGCCTGGTCTATGGGATTTACAGTTTTTACATTTTTAATTCCAAGTGCTCTTACTACAGGCTCAATTTGAACTGTGTCGGTAATTTCTCCCTGAAGTGTATAGCCGGTTCCGGGGTTTTCCTGGTGGCCTGTCATTGCTGTTATTCTGTTATCCAGTATGCATGTTATGGTATTGCTTTGGTTAAAGACCACATCCAAAAGGCTTGTCATGCCTGAATGGAAAAATGTTGAATCTCCTATGGTTGCTACTACCCGTTTGCTATCATTGTTCTTTTCAAATATCTTTTTGGCACCGTGTGCCATGCTTATGCTGGCTCCCATGCATACGCATGTATCAATTGAATTTAACGGAGGTGACCCGCCCAATGTATAGCAGCCTATATCTCCTGTTATCACGGTATTCTTTTTCTTTGACAATTGGTAGTAGAAAGCTCTGTGAGGACAGCCTGCACATAGTGTGGGAGGTCTTCCCACTGCTATTGTTTTGTCATATTCAATAACTTCATTTTCTCTACCGAAAATTGATTTCTTAATAATATCCGGATTAAGCTCCCAGATATTGGTTATTTTTTCTTTGCCTATGCAGGAGATACCTGCCGCCTTGATTTGTTCTTCCATATAAGGCTCTAATTCTTCAATTACATATAGTGTTTTAACTTCCTCTGCAAATTTCTTTATTTTTTCCATTGGAAGCGGGAAAGTAAAACCTAATTTCAAATATGATGCATCCTTGCCAAATACTTCTTTTGCATATTGATAAGCAGCACCTGCAGAAATAACTCCGACTTTTTTGTTATTCCATTCAATGTAGTTTAAGTCGGTTTCATTTGAAAACTTTTCAAGTTCCTTAAGTTTTTTCTCAACTACCGGGTGAGCGGCTTTTGCATTGGCCGGTGCCATAATGTTTTTTTGTGGATTTTTCACGTATGCTTTTACTGGCACTTCAACTCTTTCGCCTGTTTCAACAATTGACTTGCTATGACTAACTCTTGTAGTCATTCTTATCATAACCAGGACGTCATATTTTTCGCTTATATCCATGGCTTTCATTACCATGTCCTTGCAGTCCTGGGAGTTGCTCGGTTCAAGCATGGCTACCTTAGCCATTCTCGCATAGTACCTGTTATCCTGTTCATTCTGGGACGAATGAAGCCCGGGATCATCTGCATTTACCAGTACCAATCCGCCGTTAACACCTGTGTATCCCACTGTAAAAAGCGGGTCCGCTGCAACATTAAGTCCAACGCTTTTCATTGCTGTTAAAGCTCTTGCTCCTGCAAAGCTTGCTCCTATTGCCGATTCTACGGCAACCTTTTCATTAGGTGCCCATTCTGATATTATTTCTTTGTGTGGAGCTATATTTTCCAATATTTCTGTACTCGGTGTACCTGGATAGGCCGCAGCGAAATGGACTCCTGCTTCATAAGCTCCCTGAGCAATTGCTTCATTGCCTGTCATTAATACCTTCATATTTTCCTCCTTTTTTCCCATCTTTTATTTTGCACTGATTATGGTTAAATTCATAATTTCATTTTCAAGACTTTTTATATTATTGTTGATATTTTTTATTTTGTCAATGTCAATATCTTCATCATTCAAATAACTCTTAGTGTTAATTAGAGCATTTTCAAATACTTTCTTAAGTTCTTCAAATTCCTTTAACAGCTCATTGATATGCTTATCCTCTATTTTTTGTTTTTTAGATTCCAGAACAATTTCATTTACAAAGTTTTTCTCTTTGATATCATATAAAATATTATACTCTGGAATTATGCTGTTTATGTTAAACCTTTCTTTCACTTCCATGGCTAACTCTTCTTTTGCTTCTTTTTCTCCATGAACTATGAAAATTTTCCCCGGCTTTTCTTTAAAACCGTCTATCCAGTTTAAAAGAGCGGGTTTGTCCGCATGTCCTGAAAATCCCTCAATATTGTATATTTCAGCATTAACTTTTATTTCTTCCCCTAATATTTTAACATTTTTTTCTCCGTCCAGGAGCCTTCTGCCCAAGGTACCTTCTGCCTGATAACCTACAAATACAATACTGGCTTCCTTTCTCCAGAGATTGTGTTTCAAGTGGTGTCTGATTCTTCCTGCCTCACACATACCGCTGGCAGAAATAATAATTTTTGGTTCTTTGGAAAAGTTTAACTGTTTGGATTCATCTGCTGTTACTGCAAAATGCAGATTTTGAAAATCCAAAGGGTTGTCCCCTTTCATTATATGTTCTTTTGCCTCTTTGTCGAAGGCATAGCTGTTTCTTTTAAATACTTCTGTTGCTTTAACTGCCAGAGGGCTGTCTATATAGACAGGTATCTTTCTCAGTTCATTTTCCTCAGTACCGATTTCATTCAAATGGCTGTCATAGTATTTGTTAAGTTCGTAAATCAACTCCTGAGTTCTGCCAACCGCAAAGGAAGGTATTATTACGCTGCCTCCTCTCCTTGCTGTTTTTAATATAATATTAATAAGCTCTCCTGTTCTTTCATTTATATTTTCGTGGATTCTGTTGCCGTAGGTTGCTTCCATTATTAAATAATCTGCCTTGTTTATCTGAACAGGATCATTTAACAAAGGTTTTTCATGCATGCCCAAGTCTCCGGAATACACCAGTTTAATGGTATCTTCCTCATCTTTTATCCATATTTCAATGATAGAAGACCCTAGTATATGGCCGGCATCATTGAATCTGACAGTGATATTTTCGTCTATATTAATTATTTGATCATATAAAACCGGCTTGAAATACTGAAGGCTTTTTAAAGCGTCCTCCTGTGTGTATAGAGGTTCTACAAATTCCTTCCCTGAACGTTTTGCTTTATTGTTCTCCCATTCTGCTTCTGTCTCTTGAATGTGAGCTGAATCTAACAGCATTATTTCACAAAGGTCATATGCGGGTTTTGAACAATAAATATTTCCTTTAAAACCTTTTTTTATAAGCAACGGAATTCTTCCGCTGTGGTCGATGTGGCTGTGGCTCAATAAAAGGCAATCGATTTCTGCCGGATTTACTGCAAATTCTTCTGCATTTAAATCCTCATCCTTACCCTGATACATACCGCAATCAAGCATTATATTCCTGCCACTTGCCTGTATTAAGTGGTTTGAGCCGGTAACACCATTTACTGCACCTAAAAACCTGATTTTCATATTATACCTCTTTCGGATTAGAACTAAGGATGCTTAAAAAATATTTTAACAACATAATAAGTATGACAAAAAAAATCAAATATGTCAATGGCTTGTACCAAACATTAGCCATAATTAATAAAATAAAAGGTGCCTTCAATTTATAAAAAGCACCTCTGCTTAGGTCATCTCTCAGTCTCGCTGCGCAATTTTGTTTGTTCCTGTCGTCACACAAAATTTGCGCTCGTTGTGAATGACCTACCGGCCATCTGTTCTTCGCCATAGCTCGAACATATGGGGTTAGGGCATCTTTAATTCTCCATTTGTCTTGATAAAAATATGCTTGCCGTCTTAATTAATTTTTCTTCAACTTCAGACATCTTGGAGCCTTTGTCTTTGGACAGGAGTATAACGGCTCCGATTGGATCTCCATGTACCATAATGGGTGAAATAACCTGACTTGTATAATTGTCAGGATTGAATTCATTGGCTGTAATTCTTATTGGCTTTGAAGTTGCATCTGTTTGATAAATCTCTCTGCTCTCGATGATTTTTTCCAGTTCAGGGCTCAGTCTTTTTTCTGTATAATCTTTCTTAGAACTTCCGGAAACAGCAATTACACCGTCTCTATCTGTAATTAATGCAATATGCCTGGTAGTTTCAAATAATGATTCAACATATTCTCCTGCAAATTCAGTCAATTCTCCAATAGGCGAGTATTTCTTTAATATGATTTCACCTTCTCTATCGGTAAATATTTCTAAAGGGTCCCCTTCTCTTATCCTTAAGGTCCTTCTAATTTCTTTAGGAATTACTACTCTGCCTAAATCGTCAATTCTCCTGACAATTCCTGTTGCTTTCATTTGCTCACATTCCTCCAATTACATATATTTTTATGACATTTCTTTTAATATTTTCTATTATTTACACTTTAGCGAATTTTATCCTTACTAGTTTGCCATAATGTTGTAAATATTATCAAAGAATAGAAATATATTATTCATTATAATGGAAGAATTTAAACTTATCAACATTTTTTTACTAAAATTAACAAATTTTTAATTATTTACTATTACTGCATTGCTCTTGAGTTCTTCTAATAAGTCCTGATATCTGTTTGTTTTGTAATACTCAATAAGCTTGTCTTTTTCCGATTCCACTGTTATATCTTCATCAACTATTTTGTCAGTCAGCTTAATTATATGATATCCGTAATCAGACTTAACTGGCTTGCTCACTTCCCCTATTTCCAATGCAAATGCTGCTTCTGAAAAAGGTTTTACCATTTGTGCATAGTTAAAGTAGTCTAAATCCCCTCCGTTTGGTCCGCTTCCGGGATCAATGGACAATTCTCTGGCAATTTCTGCGAAATCTTCGCCCTTATTTATTCTTTCGATAGCTTTTATGGCTTCTTCTTCTGTATTAACAAGAATATGGCTTGCTTTTACCTGAGTATTCATTTTCATTTCATCAAAAAGAGTTTTCAATTCATCCTCACCAGGCAGCAAGCTGTCAATTTTCGTTGTTATATAATTATTAACCAATATTTCTTTAGTCAGCTCTCCTAAAACAAATTCTTCAGTCATATTTCTTTGTTCCAAAAAGCTTTTATAATCTTCGTCGTTTTCAAAATTTATTTTAAAATTTTCCAATGCGTGTTGTTTGTCTTCTTCCGTTACTTCTATTTTTTCTTTTTCGGCTGCATCCAGCAAAAGCAATGAATTAGTCATTTCATTCATTACGTATTCCTCATATATTTCTTTATATGTCATACCTCTTGCTGCCTCTTTTTCCCAGGCATCTTCACCAAATTGATACTCAACATAAGACTTGTAGTATGCTATTGCATCATCATAGTCTTTTTGCATGATTGCCTTGCCGTTAACTGTTGCCATAACACCTTCAACGGCATCCTGGCTTTCTTTGTCTGAACATGCTGTAAATACTAAAGCTATGCACATTAAAGTTATTAAGAATAATGATTTTTTAAATTTGTTCATGTTTTTCCTCCACAGCAGCTGTATCTGCTTTAAAATTATTTAGTATTTCAAAAAATCCTTCCAATTCCTTGAGTAATTTTTCTTGTTCAAGAGAATCTAATCTATATTTAACAATAGGCTCGTTTGTTCCAACAAAGCTTATTTTTTTGTAATAATTTTTAATAAGGAATTCTATTATATTTTGTCCCAGGTCACTTGTTCCGGTCATTTCAATACTTACTGTATTTCCTGCCTGGCTTATTGCTTTTATGTGAAGCCTTTTGCATAGCGATTTAATATAAGATATTTTCAAGAGATTGCCAACCTGAGGCGGAATATTCCCGAACCTGTCTATAATTTCTTCAGTTATATCAAGTATATCATTTTTATTTTCTGCCGCTGCAATTTTTTTGTATATCTCTATTTTTTGCTCTTCATTTTCAATAAATGATGATGGAATGTAGCCGTCAACATTTAAATCCACAGACGTTTCAATATCCTCTTCCAATTGTTTGCCTTGTATTTCCCTTACTGCTCTCTCCAAGAACTTAACATACAAATCATATCCTATTGCCAGCATGTGACCGTGCTGTTCCTGACCCAGTATATTGCCGCTGCCTCTTATTTCCAGATCACGCATGGCAATTTTAAATCCTGAACCGAACTCCGTGAATTCCTTTATTGCCTTGAGCCTTTTATCTGCAACTTCTGAGAGCATTTTGTCTTTTTCATAGGTGAGATAAGCATAAGAAACTTTATTTGACCTGCCTATTCTTCCTCTTAATTGATATAGCTGTGATAGTCCCAAATAATCGGCATTGTCAATAATCAGTGTGTTTACATTGGGTATGTCCATTCCGGTTTCAATTATTGTTGTACATACCAAAATGTCATATTCTCTATTGACAAACTCAAACATTACATTTTCAAGGTGCCGTTCGCTCATTTGGCCGTGGGCTACCGCAATGCGTGCATCAGGCAGAATTCTTCTCAGTTTGGCTGCTGCACGGTCAATGTCGGCCACTCTGTTATGAACATAATAGACCTGGCCCTTTCTTAAGATTTCCTTTTCAATTGCATCCTTTATCAATCCTTCATTGTATTCAATAACATAGGTTTGAATGGGAAGCCTGTCTCCCGGGGGCTCTGATATAATGCTCATGTCCCTTACACCTATCATTGACATATGAAGGGTCCTTGGTATGGGTGTAGCCGACAGTGTAAGAACATCAATGTTGCTTTTGAGCTGTTTTATAAGTTCCTTATGTCTTACGCCGAATCTTTGCTCCTCATCTATTATCAAAAGACCCAAATCCTTGAATTTAAGGTCCTTGGAAAGAAGTTTATGTGTACCGATTACAATATCAGCCAAACCTTTATTAAGCTCATTTATAATTTTGTTTTGCTGATAGTGCGTTCTAAAGCGGCTGAGCATTTCAATTCTAATGGGATAGCCTCTGAATCTTTCAACTAAATTGGTATAGTGCTGCTGAGCCAGAATAGTTGTTGGAACCAGCATTGCCACCTGTTTTGAGTCAGTAACCGCTTTAAATGCAGCCCTCATTGCCACCTCTGTTTTTCCGAAGCCCACATCGCCGCAAAGAAGTCTGTCCATGCAAATGGGTTTTTCCATGTCCTTTTTTATTTCCTTTACGCAGCGAAGCTGGTCTTCTGTTTCTTCAAAGGGAAATTTATATTCAAATTCTTTCTGCCATTCAGTGTCGCCGGAAAATGCAAATCCTTTTGAAACCTTTCTTTCAGCATACAGCTTAATCAGGTCGGCTGCCATATTTTCTATTGCAGCTTTTGACCGTTCCTTGGTTTTTGCCCAGTCTGAGCTTCCCATTTTATTGAGCTTCGGTTTTTCAGAATCAGACCCGATATACTTTTGAATGAGAGACATTTGGTCAACAGGAACATACAGCCTGTCTTCGGCCTTGTACCTGATGCACAGATAGTCTTTCTGTATATTCTGCACCTTGATTTTTTCAATTCCAACGTATTGACCGATGCCGTGATGTTCATGTACTACATAGTCTCCTGCCTTTAAATCGGTGAAAACATCTATTGCCGCACCTTTTCGCTTTACTGCCTTACGGGATTTGCGTCTGGCTGAGCCAAGTACTTCATTTTCTGTAAGTACAAGGATCTTGTTATCGTAATATTCAAATCCCTTTGTCAGTTCGCCCGGTGTTATTACCACTTGGCCGCTTTCAGCCGTATTTGCATCCCTTGACAATATGGCAGAGCATTCATAATCATTTAATAGATTATAAAGCTTCTTGCAGCTTTCATAGCCGGCAAGTACGATATTTACCTTGTAGCCCTTATATTTCAGCCTGTTGAGGTCCTTTGACAGCTCTTCGATCCTGCCGTAATAAGATGGAGCTTCCTTGAACAGCATGTGGACGGAAGTATCCGTCTTAAATGCTTTCTCTTTTCCGTTTAAGGAAATGAAGGGTCTTTTTAAAATTTCCTCAAGGAGTTCATCTTCGCTTATAAACACCTGGCTCTGATTTGAAAAAATTTCGCCCTTTTCGAATAATTCGCTGTATTTAAGCCGGAAGCTTTCGTTAATAGTTCTGAGCTCTTCAAATATTCTTTCAGGTTCATCAACAAGCAGAATAAGCTCATCATCCCCAAAATAATCTAAAATGCTTGAAAAGGACTCCTTTGTAAAAGCTACCAAAAGGTCTGCATTTTCAATTCCCATACCGGACATCAGCTTGTCTTGATAAGAGTTGTAAAGGTTTTTTAAGTTTTTTGCCGCTTCCCTGCCAAGATTTTTGTTTTGTCTAAGATTATAATCTTTTTCAACTTCAGCTAATATTGTTTTTATTTCTTCTTTTTTGAATAAAACATCACTGCAGGGAAGAATCTTAACGGACCCTACGTTTTTAACAGATCTCTGGGTTTTTAAATCAATCAGTCTTATGGAGTCTACTTCATCATCAAAAAACTCAACTCTGCATGGATTTGCTTGAGAAGGAGAAAAAATATCAATAATTCCGCCTCTAACAGAAAATTGTCCCACTCCTTCAATTGCATCCACTCTCTCGTATTTTAGCTTAATCAGCCTGCTTCTTAGTTCATTCATGTCATAGCTTAAGCCGTATTTTAATTCTATAATGCTTTCCTTAAATCTATCTTTAGACATCACTCTTGTAATTATAGAATTAATTGAAGCTGTTACAATGTTTTTCTTCCTATTTAAAATATCATGAAGCAAGTCTGACCTCTTGTGGTCTACATCCTTGCTTAAGGCGTCAACATTATACAAAATAAATTCTTTGGGCTGGAGTCGGTTTGAATGATCGGTATAAGCTTTAATATATTCTTCATATTTCTTTGATTTTGCTTCGCTGCTTGTTATTATTAATACTTTATCGGATATGTCTAACAGATTGCACGCCAAATAAGCTGCTCCTTCTTCATTTAGCCCTTGGAGCAGCTGACTTTTTCCACTCTTATAATTATCACATATCTTTTTAAATTTTTCTGTTCTTTGAAACTGGTCAAATAAGACTTTGTTCATATATTTAATCTGGGGACATGGCGTCCCCCTTCCTTGCTATGATTCACTTAAACCTTTGACATTATATTTCTGCATTGCGCTTTCCACGCTGTTTTCAATAATTTCAAGAGCAGCTTCAGCTGCCTTTTCAATAATGTTGCTGACTACAGCTTTTTCATCTTGAGAAAAACTCTGAAGAACATAATCGGCAAGGTCCATATCTTCATTTCTTCCTATTCCAATTCTAATGCGGGGAAAACTGCTTCCTATGCTTTCAATAACTGATTTCATCCCGTTATGTGTTCCTGGACTTCCATTTGGCCTGATTCTTAAAGTACCCAGGGGTATATCAATATCATCATATATGACTATGATGTTTTCTGTGGGTAGCTTGTAAAACTTAACAATTTCCCCTATGGCAATCCCGCTTCTGTTCATATAGGTAACCGGCTTTACAAGCATGACTTTTTCTCCGTCTATGTATGTTTCCCCATATACGGAGTTAAATTTCAGCTTATTTAATTTTACATTTAGTCTTTGTGCCAAATGTTCAACTGTCATGTAGCCTGAATTGTGCCTTGAACCGGTATATTCCTTGCCTGGATTGCCGAGTCCTGCAATTATAAACATATTAACCTCTTTAATACCTGTTGCTGCCTTTTCCTTCTTTATTGACCTGTCTTGCTCTTGCGATTGCCAAATCGCCTTTTTTAACATTTTCAGTAATCGTTGAACCTGCAGCCACATATCCGCCCTCTTCTATTGTAACAGGAGCAACTAAATTGGAATTGCTCCCGACAAAAGCCCTGTCCCCAACTATTGTTTTATACTTATTCTTACCGTCATAATTAACAAATACAACTCCGCATCCAATATTAGCATGTTTGCCTACTTCTGCATCGCCAATATATGACAGATGGGATGATTTTGAATTATCCCCGATGATAGAGTTTTTTACTTCTACAAAATCTCCTATTTTTACATTCTTCCCCAGCCTGCTTCCCGGTCTTAAGAAAGCAAAGGGGCCTATTAATGTTCCATCGTCTGCATAGGATTCAATCATTTTAGAATTTTCCACAGTAACATTATTGCATAAGACAGAATTGATTATCCTGGAATTAGGTCCTATTTTACAGTTGTCCCCTATAACTGTTCCTTCCTCCAAATATGTATTTGGATAAATAACCGTATCTCTGCCGATTATCACTGTATCATCAATATATGCATTATCTGGGTCAACAATTGTAACCCCTGAATACATGTGTCTTTGGTTGATTCTTCGCTGCATTATTTTATTTACTTCCGCAAGCTGAACCCTGTCATTTACAGCCTTGATTTCATCTGCATCCTCTAGAAGCCATCCACCTGTTTTAGTACCCTGGTTATTTAATACTTTTATTGTATCGGTTAGATAATATTCATTCTTTGAATTATCCCTGGTTATTTTTTTTAAAGCATCCTTTAAGAGGTGCCCTTTAAAACAAAATATACCTGTGTTTATTTCCTTAATATTTTTAATTTCTTCAGATGCATCTTTTTCTTCAACAATTTTGTCAATAGAACCATCCCTGTTTCTTACTATCCTTCCGTAACCTTTGGGATTATCTAATTTTGCTGTCATTACAGTTGCAGCATAATCATTTTCAAAATGATAGTTCATGAAGCCGGTCAATGTTTCTTTTCTGATAAGTGGTCCGTCACCACAAAGTATTAAAACCGTGTCCACATCGTCAATATGGTTTTCTGCAGCCATTACGGCATAACCCGTTCCATAGGGGAAGCTTTCGCCGATAGGCTGCTCGACAGTTTGTACATTCATTTCTTTGATATTATGTCCAACTTTTTCTTTTCCATGTCCCAAAACAACAATATTTTTTTCTATGCCTGATCTTACTGATGCTTCAATTATATATTTAATCATTTCTTTTCCGCAAACTTTGTGCAGTGTTTTAGGAATATCTGATTTCATTCTGGTCCCTTCACCTGCTGCCAAAATAATTGACATATTCATAATTAATTCTCCTTAATGGAAACTGTAATTCCAAATTATTATATATCATATTATTTGCTAAGTCAAAAAAATATTCATATATTGCAGGGGAATTCTTCAATTTATCAGTTCGCTTAAGCTCACATAAATTGAGAATTCTGTGCGTTTGACCTACCAGCCATTTTTCAGCAAAATGACTCTGAAAAATGGGGTTAGGCATAATAAGAACCCCACCCAACGATGCAATCGAAGATTGCTTGGCTACCCGGGAACCTTGTTGTTTGCACAATAAAAGGGTCTTTGAAAGACCCGAGTACTGTTGATTGAAAACCATCAGCAACAGCGTTACAAAAGAGCAGCTTCTTCCACGTTCTCGCTTTCTTCTGTGCGCTTTTCTTCATATGCTCTGAATACTGCCTCTGATACAAGATTTCTTGTTTCAGAATTAATGGGATGAGCTATATCCTTAAATTCCCCATCCGGCATCTTCCTGCTGGGCATTGCTATAAACAACCCTTCCTGACCTTCAATTATCTTAATATCGTGTACCACAAAACAATCATCAAAGGTTACGGAAACGATTGCCTTCATCTTGCCCTCAGAATTGATTTTCCTTACCCGCACATCTGATATCTTCATGTTGTCACCACCTTCCCCCAAAATTATGTCCATTTTATCTATTGTACTATAAAAAACTGAAGAATGCAAAAAAACATTTTCATAATTTTGTTCTTAAACATATGACTTTATTTTAACAATTTAGTATTTGGATGAATTTCAATAATTCCTTCCTTTAAACTCATATTATTAAGCACCAATAATGAAGTATAATTGTCTACCAATTTCTTTTCAGGCTCCATAGTTTCAATAACAACAGCAGTTCCCACCACATCTGCATTGAATTCTCTCATCATGTCCTCAATTCCCTTGCAGGTTCCGCCGCCCTTCATAAAGTCATCCACTATAAGAATCTTGGAATATTCCTTTAATGATCTTTTTGACAATGACATGGTCTGTATATTGTTAGATGAGCCGGACACATAATTAATGCTGACCGTTGCTCCTTCTGTAATTTTATTGTTTCTTCTTATTACAGCCACTGGCACATTCAGCCTTTGTCCCGTGATTATGGCCACGGGTATTCCTTTTGTCTCTACGGTAACGATATAATCGATATGCCTGTTATTAAATTCAGAAGAAATTACTTTAGCAATATTCGACACTATGGCTGGATTGTTGAATATGTCTGTCATATAAATAAATCCGCCGGGAAGTATCCGGTTTTTTTGCGAAAATAAGGAACACAGGTGTTCAAGAATATCATTTCTTTCCTTATTTCCCAATCTTGGTATGAACAAAACTCCCCCCGAAGCTCCGGAAATAGTTTCAATCCTTCCGAAATTCATCTCTTCCGCTAAATCCTTAACAATTGCCACATCTTCGCTTATTGTGGATTTTGCTGCATTGAAAATTTCACAAAAGTAATTATATGAAAATAAGTAATTTGGTTTTTCGGCAAAAATTTTCATTAATGCACCAATTCTTTGATTTCTTTTATATTTTTTCATATTATCTCCGACGAATGTTTTTATATTATTATATTATAAATGTTCGTATAATTCAAGTGAAATTTGGGGACGAATGTGTCCCCATGAATAATAACATACTGTACAAATATTAAATAATAAGAGCATCAGACCTTTCATCCTGAATAATGTGAAGGACAATGAAATCTTTCGCCTCATTCAAGATTTCAAACCTGTGAGGGTGTAAGCAGCATTATCAGTTTAACTGTCCGCCGGCAAAAATTATAGCCCTTTCTGCCAAAACCTCCATAGGATTAATAAAGCTTCCTTCAAATTTATATAGATACTGTGCCGATGAAAGCTCTGTGCATCCCAGTAAAAATGCAGTTGCTCCCAGGTCTTTCAATTCATTTACACATTCAAAGAAAAGGTCCGTTCCTGCATCATAGTTTCCCTTCTTGATAACATCATAGATAAATTCCATAATTTTGCCCTGAGTTTTTATCGGGACCAGGGTTTTTATTCCCAGCCCGGCATAATAATTTTCATAAATTTTTGTTTTAATTGTTCCATCGGTTGCCATTATTCCTACAAGAGCATCTTTTCCATATTTGTCATATGTATACTTTACCGTCTCTTCAGGCATGTTAATAAATGGAATATTAATATTTTTCTTTATTTCATCAATAAAATAGTGTGCCGTATTGCATGGCATTATTAAAAAGTCTGCACCGGAATTTTCAAGGATTTTCGCTGAATTAACCAGTTCTTTTACAGGACTTTCCCCGATGCCGAGTATTGCCTTTGTCCTGTCCTGAATATTGGTATTGCTGTCAATTAACACACGTATGTGATCCTGGTCTTTTTCCGCCTTTGTTCTTAAAACTATTCTCTCGAATAAATGCACAGTGGCAAGAGGTCCCATGCCGCCGATTATCCCTATTGTTTTCATAGCCCACCTCTTCATCTTTTATTGATGAATTATATCATAATTATTGCATTGTAACAATAATATTATTGGGACTCACTAGTTTTATCAGCACAAATCCAGGTAGTTTACCCCATCTTCAGGTACAATGATTTTAACACTATTATCATTTTGGCTGCCTGCTGCAAACAATGTGTAATGCATATAAGGTGCAGCATCCATACTGTGCTCCAAAATTTCTGTACCGTCCGGTTTCCTTAAATGCAATATATATCTTCCGGAAGGAACAGCCACATTGCAGGATACCTTTCCGTACTTAATATCAGAAAACAGAACCGTTCCGTCAGATGCAGACAATACTACCTCCGGTTCATCAGGGCATAAATTTGCCAGTCTTAGTGCTGACATATTGCTGCCCATATGGTGCACTTTTTTTTCAGGTACCATTAATATGCAGATGTCTGATATATCTTCGTCATCTGCTGAAACAACGGCGGTGTATGTCAAGTTGTTATCTATGTCTATATCCGATTCAAATACTAAATCGCCCTTTGCGTGCATTACAACATGGTAGGAAGACGGAGGAAACTTCACATACCTCGTAAACTCCCCTGACTTTAAATTTTCTCCCATAAGAATGTCATTGACCTGGATATCCAGCGGCATATTAAATGTATTAAGAACTCTTACATATGATTTTTTGCAGAAACAGCTTGCCATCATTGTATTGTAGTCCATAAATCCGCCATTTGGATATGTATTATAATATTTATTTATGTCAAACACGAACTCACCCCTTTTTTTATATTTTATGTAGGCTGTGCAATAAACGTTCAGTTTGCTTTATAAAATGTGAGTTTAATACTTTTTACAAAAACGAACAATTTTCTCCAATTCCAGGACTAAAAACAGTTTGCCCTTGATACTGCTTTACTATGGGGTTTTAAATTGTATAATGTTGTTTACATAATTTAAATTATGTAAACCCCTATACATTATGTTTAAACGATTTCTATTATACTTTCCTACTATATCATCTTGGCAAATAAAAATGCGGAACTTCCTTATTTATTGGAAGATCCGCATTTTCCCGCTATTTAACTACTAAATTAAATATTTTACCCGGAATATATATTTCTTTTATAATTGTTTTTCCTTCTAAATATTTTAAAATATTTTCGTCGGCTTGTGTTAATTCTCTTACGGTATTTAAATCCGCATCCTTGGGTAATTCTATTTTCCCTCTAACCTTCCCGCTTATCTGTACGGGGAGCTCAATGATATCCTCAATTGTTTTTTCTTCATCCCAAGAAGGCCACTTTGTCTGGTTAAGCATTCCTTCAAAACCCTGTTCCTGCCATATTTCTTCAGCAATATGCGGAGCTACGGGATACAGAAGAGTAATAAATGTTTTTAATTCGTCGCCTGTAATGTATCCATCGTTGAAAATTTCATTTACAAAGGTCATCATGGCAGCAATTGCAGTGTTAAATTTCATAGCCTCGAAATCTTCGCTGACCTTTTTAATTGTTTTATGCATAAGAGTCATGTGTTTTTCGGAATATCCCTTGTCAAAACTTTTCATCTCCTGCATTTTCCAGGTCCTGTCAAGAAATCTCTTACATCCCTTTACGCTTGCATCATTCCAGATAGCATATTTTTCATAATCCCCTATGAACATAATGTAAGTTCTTAAAGTATCCGCACCGTATTCGTCTACTATATCGTTGGGATTAACAACATTGCCTCTTGATTTGGACATTTTCTCCCCGTCTGCACCAAGTATCAAGCCCTGGGCAGTACGTTTTGCATATGGCTCTTTAAAGGGCACAGCGCCTATATCATAGAGGAATCTGTGCCAGAACCTTGAATAGATCAAGTGTCTTGTAACATGCTCCATACCGCCGTTGTACCAGTCTATAGGACCCCAGTAGTCGAACTTTTCCCTTGATGCTATTGCATCTTTGTTGTGGGGGTCAATATATCTTAAGAAATACCACGATGAACCCGCCCATTGAGGCATGGTGTCAGTTTCCCTTTTTGCATCTTCACCGCATACAGGGCATTTTACATTCACCCATTCCGGTATATTTGCCAGGGGTGATTCTCCTGAATCGGTGGGCTGGTAATTTTCAACATCCGGCAGCAGCAAAGGAAGCTCATCCTCCGGCACATTGACCATGCCGCAGTGAGGACAGTGAATTATGGGAATCGGCTCGCCCCAGTATCTTTGTCTGTTGAAAGCCCAATCCTTCATCTTGTAATTTACTTTTTCTTCTCCAAAATTATTTTCTACCAAATAATCAGTTATCTTTGCTATTGCATCCTTAACCCTTAACCCGTTAATCATACCCGAATTTACAAGTATTCCGTCTTCTACATCGGTAAATGCTTCCTCTTTTACATTACCTCCGCCTATTACTTCAATTATGGGAATATTGTATTTTTTTGCAAAATCCCAGTCTCTTTGATCATGGCCGGGAACACCCATAATAGCTCCTGTTCCATAGCCCATCATAACATAGTCTGCAACCCATACCGGCACTTCTTCTTTATTGACGGGATTTATTACAGTAAGCCCTTTTATCTCTACACCCGTCTTGCTTTTAGCCAGCTGGACCCTTTCAAACTCGGTTTTCTTTTTTGTTTCTTCCTGGTATTCTTTTATTTGGTCCATATTTCTGATCTTGTGCTCGTACTTTTTAAGGAAAGGATGTTCTGGAGCCATTACCATAAATGTAACCCCGTAAAGGGTATCCGGTCTTGTGGTAAATACTCTTAAATTGTCCTCTGTATCCTTTAATTTAAAATCGACTTCAGCACCATAAGAACGGCCTATCCAGTTTTCCTGTTCAAGTCTGATACGGGGTAAATAATTAACTTCGTTTAAACCGTCTAAAAGCTTATCTGCATAATCTCTGATTCTCAAGAACCAGACATCCTTTTCCATCTGCACCACCTGGCTGCCGCAGCGGTCGCATATGCCGTTTTGGGAATCCTCGTTTGCAAGAACAACCCTGCAGCTGTTGCAGAAGTTTACATATGTTTTATCCTTATAAGCCAGACCATGCTTGAATAACTGCACAAATATCCACTGAGTCCATTTATAATACTCAGGATCTGTTGTATCAACGCTTCTTGACCAGTCAAATGAATATCCCGCTGCATTAAGCTGTGCAGTAAATATCCTGATATTATCATCCGTGACCTTTCTTGGGTGCTTTCCTGTCTGTATTGCATAGTTTTCCGTAGGAAGACCAAAGGCATCCCAGCCAATGGGAAACAATACATTATATCCTTCCAATCTTCTTTTTCTGGAAATTACCTCTATAGAAGTGTATGCACGTATGTGTCCTACATGCAGTCCTACTCCTGATGGATATGGGAACTCCACAAGACCGTAAAATTTCTTCTGGTCTGTATTGTCCTTTGCCTTAAAAGTCTCGTTCTTTCTCCATATTTCCTGCCATTTTTTTTCAATAGCCTGTGGATTATATGATTTCATTTTTTGCCTCCATTTTTATTCTTGTTTAATAGGGTCAGGGCATACTGCAGTCGACCTTCACCAAAATATCTGCTCCCTTTGGGGCATACTGCAGTCGACCTTCACCAAAATATATGCTCCCTTTGGTCGCATATTTTGGGAACTCGTTGCTGTTGACCTATCAGCCATCTGTTCATCGCTAAAGCTCGAACATATGGGGTTAGGGCATACAAAAATCTTCCTCCCTTTTGGGACGAAGATTCCGCGGTACCACCCAAATTAGGCCTAAGCCTCACTCAATACTATAACGGCATCACCGTTTGAAACTACTTTATTTCGCTTCAAATACTCATGGACGAGTTCAGTTTTTCAAATACCGCCTTCCACCAACCGGCGGCTCTCTTACATTGTTTACAAACCTACTGCTTCCAATCACAGTATCTTATTAACTTTTCAATCGATTATACCAGAACAAAAAACCTATTGCAATAACAAATTATAAATCTTTACAAAATTTACTAAAGCTTATGTAATCTTTATTAAATTCTATCTAAAATGACATAGGTTCAGAACATTTATTCACTAATCAGCTTGCCGCATCTTATTCTATGGCAGCACCTTTCTTTGTGAGAATCTCCGTCCCCGTCACAAAGTTTGTAATCTCCGCCTTCTATTCTAAGAACCTTCCCGTTTACCAGGGATTCTGCTATCTTTTTTCTCGCTTCCTGATAAATACCCTGGACAGTAGTCCTTGCCACATTCATTTGACCTGCACATTCCTCCTGGGAAAGACCTTCCAGATCTATCAATCTTATTGTTTCATATTCATCAACGGACATTATAACAAAATGTTCTTTCTCTACAGAAAAATCCAGCGGTCCAAAACGGTTTACATCCGGCAGGCAGCAAACCTTTCTCCATTTTCTCGGCCTGGGCATTCAAAACACCTCATTTCAATAATATAGCCTAATTATAACTTATTTATGAAATATGTCAATAACTCAGAATTACCCTCTTGGTATTCCCTCTAGAGAAGTCAAACATATGTGACACAGACCTCTGAAAATTTTCTACGAATAATGCTGTGGTTTTTTTTAATTGCTAATAATTATTTTGTCAAGGAGGAAAGCGATAGCGATCCTTGATTAAATAA
>JAGOIH010000037.1 GCA_017995755.1 Sedimentibacter sp.
AAATTTAAAATTACAATACCACATTGCGACTAATATTTAAACATATTTAATATTAAAAAATCGTAAAAATTTGTCGTTTCTTTAGACAATTTTTTAATTTATAATCATTAAACAAATGCCCCCCCCGGATTGGGGAGCATTTTCTCTTGTATTATAAATATTAATATGGTTTTGTGTAAATTTGGAAATGTGCCTGGGGGTGGTCGCATACGGGACATAACTTCGGAGCCTCAGCTCCAACGTGGATATGGCCGCAGTTGTTACACTGCCACACAATTTCCCCTTCTCTTTTGAATACTTTTCCTGTTTCAATATTATTCAAAAGTGCCAGGTATCTTTCTTCGTGATTCTTTTCTATTGCACCAACACCTTCAAATAAGTAAGCTATTTTGTTGAATCCTTCTTCTTTTGCCACTTTTGCAAAATCTGCATACATTTGTGTCCATTCGTAGTTTTCACCGTCGGCTGCATCCTTTAAGTTTACTGTTGTGTGGGCTATTCCGTCATGCAGCAGCTTAAACCAAAGCTTGGCATGCTCTTTTTCATTTCTTGCTGTTTCTTCAAAATACTTGCTGATTTGTACATAACCATCTTTATTAGCCTGGCTTTGATAGTATGTATACTTCACATGAGCCTGAGCTTCGCCTGCAAATGCAGTCATTAAATTTTGTTCTGTTTTGCTTCCTTTTAATTCCATTTAACCACCTCTAAATATAAATTTATCATATGACAGCAGCTTCAGCTGCTTAAGATACTGATATCCTGCTATTAATTAATACCCTGCATACTAAAGTTTTAAACATTTATTACGCTGTACATTTCCTTGTATTCATCCTTTGCTGTGTGTTCTAGCAGTTTTTCTGCTCTTATTTTCATAGGCTTTATACCAAATATTATTTCTATTTCATCACCGGTTTCCACTTCCGTGCCGGGCTTTGCAGTCTTGCCGTTAATCAGAACTCTCCCTTGCTCGCATGCCTCTTTGGCAATGGTTCTTCTTTTAATTATTCGTGCATTTTTTAGAAATTTGTCTATTCTCATAATACTTCTCCAGGTTTTTGCCATCATAAAAACGTAACATTAAAATTCATTCAGATATGTTCTTCAATTTTTCAGCTTGGTCGGATGTTATAAGCGCTTCAAGCATCTCTGTTATATCGCCGTCAAGAAATGCATCAAGCTTATATAAGGTAAGTCCTATCCTATGATCACTTACCCTTCCTTGCGGGAAATTGTAAGTTCTTATTCTTTCACTTCTGTCTCCCGACCCCACTTGACTTTTTCGTGCCTGAGCCATTTCATCATTTTGCTCCTGAAGATACTTGTCGTAAAGTCTTGCCTTTAAAACCTTAAATGCTTTATCTTTATTTTTTAACTGAGATTTTTCGTCTTGACATGAAATTACAATACCTGTTGGTATGTGAGTAAGTCTGACTGCAGAGTCGGTTGTATTTACACACTGTCCTCCGTTTCCTGAAGAACGGAAAACATCTACTCTTACATCATTCGGGTTGATTTCAATATCAATATCATCTACTTCCGGCAGCACTGCTACAGTTGCGGAAGATGTGTGAATTCTGCCGCTGGATTCTGTATCCGGAACTCTTTGTACCCTGTGAACACCGCTTTCATATTTAAGCTTTGAGTATGCTCCCTTGCCTTTAATAGAAAAAATTACTTCCTTGTACCCACCTATACCCTGGTCGTTAACTGTGATGAATTCTGTTTTCCATCCTTTTCTTTCTGCGTACCTGAGATACATCCTGAGCAAATCACCGGCAAACAATCCGGCTTCGTCCCCGCCTACTCCTGCTCTTATTTCAACTATTACATCCTTGTCATCATTTGGATCTGTAGGCAGAAGAAGAATTTTTATGTCATTTTCCAGCTCTTCTTCCCTGGCAGTTAATTCCTTGATTTCTTCCTTTACCATTTCCTTAAAATCGTCATCTAATTTTTCCCTAAGCATTTCCTTTGATTCTTCAAGCTGGTTTGCTACTTCAGTATATTCATTGTATTTAAGTACGACCGGTTCAAGCTGCGCCTGCTCCTTCATAAGCTTTTGCAGCTTCTGTGAATCACTTAAGGTATCAGGATCTAAAAGTTTTTCGCCTAATTCTATATATTTGTCTTTTAATGCTTCTAATTTTTCTAACATTTTATTTCTCATTCCTCTCTCTGAATCCGAATATGATTTATTACCAAACCTTTAATATAGCCAATATAGCCGGATCCAGCTACAAGAATCCGCATACAACTCTGTCTCTTCCGGACAGGTCTTTGCAGCTTTTGATTTCTTTAAATAATTTTGCATTCATAAAAATTTCTTCAACGGAAATTCTTTGCGACCACCCAATTTCCACAGCTAATACTCCATTCTTTTCATGGATATTCTTAAATAGTTCCACAATTCTTCTGTAATAGTCAAGGCCGTCTGTTCCTCCGTCAAGGGCAATTTTCGGCTCGTAAACCGAAACTTCTGTCTGGAGGGAAGAAATTGCATCTCTTTCAATATAGGGAGGATTTGATACAACAATGTGAAATTTTTCATCAGCTATATCGTCGAAAATATCTCCCTCTATAACCTTTATATTGTTGAGCTTGTGCTTTTTTATATTGATATTTGTTGTTTCAACTGCCTTTTTGCTTATGTCTATTGCAGTAACAAATGAGTTTTCCAAATAGTATGCAAGACTTACTGCAATGGCTCCGCTGCCTGTTCCCAAATCAAGTATCTTAATCCTGTCATTGTATCTTGCTTTTGCTGTTTCTATAACTGCTTCAACCAATATTTCAGTGTCAGGCCTGGGTATCAGGACGCCTTCCTGAACAAAAAAGTCAAGGCCCATAAACTCCTGGGAATTGGTTATATACTGAAGAGGATATCCTTCATTGCGTTTTTTTGCCAATTCATAAAACTTGTCTTTTATATATTCGCTTATTTCTGTTTTTCTGTTAAGATGCAGATAGATTCTGTCCTTTTGTAAAAGATAACACAAAATTAGCTCTGAATCAAGCCCGGGTGAGTTGAATTCCCGTGGTTTTATTATATCAGTGCCGGCTTTCAGCAATTCTTCGACTGTTACCATCTGTCATCTTCTCCCTCCCGGGGGATAACTTTATTCATAGCTGTTATAGCAACCTCTATCATTAAATCATCAGGTTCCTTTGTAGTGATTTTTTGAATCAAAAATCCCGGATAAGTGATTATTTTAGTAAAAATATTATCACTTGAACATCTTCCCACATACCTGTTCAATTCATAGGAGAGTCCTGCAATAACCGGAAGCATTGCAAGTCTTATAAGCAGCCTGAGAAAAGGGTTGGGCCAGCCGAAAAATGAAAATACTATAATGCTTATGAGCATTACATTAATCATAAAACTTGTTCCGCATCGGGGATGCAGGGTTGAATATTTGCGAACATTGTCAACCGTAAGCTCTTCTCCGTGTTCATAGCAGTATATTGTTTTATGCTCAGCACCGTGATACATAAATACCCTTTTTATTTCTTCAAGCTTGGAAACCATATACACATAACCTACAAACAGCAGTACCCTTACTATACCTTCCACCAGGTTGAGAAGAAGTGAATTGCGTATGATGGCTTTTAACAGGTTGGTCAAAAATGTTGGTCCCAGTATAAAGATTACAACCGAAAAAACCAAAGCTATAACTACTGAAGCATAAATAATAGCCGTGTCTGCCTTTTCCTTAAAAACCTTCTTCAAAAATTTGTCAAGGGCATCTTCCTCATAATCTTCACCAAAAAATTCAGCAGAATACATTAATTCCTTTACGCCGCCCACAAGAGCTTCTATAAGCACAAAGCTTCCTCTTATTATGGGCAGTTTAAAAAATTTATTTTTAAATATTGGTGCTATGCTGCTTTCTTTTACTGCTATTTCTCCGTCAGGTTTTCTTACAGCCGTAGCTGTTTTGGAAGGCCCCTTCATCATAATACCTTCAATCAGCGCCTGACCGCCTATACTTGTCTTTTTTACTTCCTTCAACACAATATCACTCATTTTGCGTCCCCTTTATAGAAACAACTCACATTTCCGGGTTATTTCCCGAGAAATGTAGAAGATTGTCATATACTGTAATTTTTTTACAAGAAAAATTTTATCCAAATATATGAAATTCCGAATTTTCATACACAAATCTTATTATACAATTAAAATTTTATTTCTTCAAGTTATTTATTCCCTCTTAAAATAAAAGCTTTGTAATTATATCTTACAAAGCTTAATCTTTCTTTAATTTATATACCCAGCTCTTCTTTAACCTCTTTGAAAGCTTTCAGTGCAAAGTCCAAATCTTCTTTTGAGTGGGCTGCAGAAATTTGTGTTCTGATTCTTGCTTTTCCCTTTGGTACAACCGGGAAGTAGAATCCTACCACGTAAACACCTTTTTCTAAAAGTTTTTCAGCCATTTTCTGGGACAGGACCGCATCTCCAAGCATAATTGGAACTATGGGGTGCTCGCTGTCTATAATATTCAATCCGATTTTTTTAATTTCCTGTCTGAAGTATTTTGTGTTTTCTTCCAGCTTATCCCTGTACTTGGTGCTTTCGGTGAGCATTTCAAGAACCTTCAGTGATGCTCCCGCTATTGCCGGTGCCAGTGTATTTGAAAACAAATAGGGTCTTGAACGTTGTCTCAATAAGTCTATTATTTCCTTTCTGCCGCTGGTGTATCCGCCGCTGGCACCACCCATTGCTTTTCCCAGGGTTCCCGTAATAATGTCCACCCTGCCCATTACATTTCTGTATTCATGGGTTCCTCTTCCGGTCTTCCCTACAAATCCCACTGCATGGCTGTCATCAACCATAACAAGAGCATTATATTTATCGGCCAGGTCGCATATTCCTTCTAAATTTGCAATAATCCCGTCCATTGAGAATACGCCGTCTGTAGCTATAAGCTTAATATTTACTCCATCCTTGTCAGCCTGAATCAACTGTTCTTCCAAGGAGGACATATCATTGTTATTATATCTGTATCTTTTGGCCTTTGATAACCTTACTCCGTCTATAATGCTGGCATGGTTAAGCTCGTCGCTGATGATGGCATCATTTTCTGTGGTGATTGTTTCAAACAATCCGCCGTTTGCATCAAAGCATGATGAATACAAAATAGTATCTTCTGTTTTAAGAAATTTGCTTAGTTTTTTTTCAAGTTCCTTATGGATTTCCTGTGTGCCGCATATGAATCTTACTGAAGACAGGCCGAAGCCCCATCTGTCGTATGCATCCTTGGCAGCCTGGATTATTTCCTTATTGTCAGCCAGCCCTAAATAATTGTTGGCACACATGTTCAATACTCCGTCTGCTTTTGTTGTGCTTATAATGCTTCCCTGGGGTGTTGTTATAATTCTTTCATTTTTCCAAAGACCGCTTGCTTTGATTTCATCCAATATGTCAGAATAGTATTTCTTTGCTTTAAACATTGTTTCCTCCTTTTTTTTATTCTTATACATCTTATGCCGGTACATTTTCATAACTAGATAATACTCTGATTATGTTTTCATGTCAAGTGGTGATTAGATGGTTTGTCCACATAATAAAAACACCTGGAACATGGCAGGTGTTAAGTCATTGGCAGGGAAATTCTTAAGTCATACTATCCTTTTTAGTTTAAAGTCCAGGTAATCGCTTGACACGCAATGTACCATAATACCTTCTATGAGACCTTCTTTAACATTTTTATGTCCTTCTTCCCCGTGAAGGTGCCCATAAATTAAGATGTTTGCGTCATAGTCTTTCATAAGCGAAAAAAATTCATTGGCAGCCCCATCTCTGCTGAAGGGTGGATAATGAAGCATGATTATTTTTTTGCCCTTTTCCTTCCTTCCTGATTGAAGGGAAATTTTAAATCTGTTAAGTTCCCTTAAAAATATTTTTTCATTGTCAACCTCAGAGTCATGGTCCTCCATTGTATCCCATCCCCTGGTACCGCAGACAAGAACATCGTTAAATTTAAAGAAGTTGTTTTTCAAAAACTTTATGGTTTTAAGCCCCAGTCCTTCAAGCTTTGAGGCAGTGGACCACCAATAGTCATGGTTTCCCTTGCCTATAATTTTCGTGCCTGGCAGTTTATCAATCTTCAGGAGATCTTCTAAAGCACCGTCAAGCTTTAAAGACCATGATATGTCTCCGGGAATCAGCACCAAATCATCCTTGCCTACGGTTTCTTCCCAGTTTTCAAAAATTTTTTCCTCGTGGTTTTCCCAGTTGTCGCCAAAAACATCCATTGGCTTTTCATTCTTATTGTCCAGATGCAAATCGGCTATAGCAAATATTTTCATAATCTTCCTTACAATCTAAAATAATTGAACTTGATGTTCATGGCTTTTGCAAGGTCTTCTTCCCTTTCCTGACAGGTGAAAAGAATAACCTGACGCCTCTCGCTTTCCCTTGACAGCATTTCCAAAGACTTTCTCAGTCTCTTCGAATCATATTGAATAAAGCTGTCATCCAATATCAGCGGTATGTTCTGATTGCCGCTTAAAATATTGCTTAAAGCTATACGGAGGGAAAGGTAAAGCTGGTCCAGCGTGCCTCCGCTTAAATTCTCAAGAGCGATTTTTCTGTCCTTTTCTTCCTCAGACATAACTGTAATATTCATATTTTCATCAATATCAACTTTCTTGTACCTGTCTCCCGTTAAATATGAAAAATTTTCGCTTATGGAACTTCGAAGAAGGGGCATGAAATCACCCTTTATTGAATCTGAGATCCCGGCTATTTTTTCTGCTGCAATTTCGGCAATCTTTACCTTGTTTTTAAAGAAGGCCTTTTTTTCTTCATAGAAGCTGACTTCTTCTTCAATTTCCGCCAGGCTTCTGGTACTGTCTTCAATATCTTCGATTTCCCTATGAATATCCTCAATGGTTTTAAGCAGGTTCGTTTTTTCTTCATTTAACCTGAAAATATCAAGCTGAATATCCTGCCTGTTGATTTCTTTAACTTCATCAGGAACATTTAAGGTTCTTTGTTTAAGTTCAAAATAGTCAGAGCCCCCGATTATATTTTCCAAAACGTTTTGGGAATATTCTCTGCGGTTTAACAGCACCTTGTGCTTCTCGTTTATACTTACCGCATTCTTAAATGACTCCACATCCTCAACACCGTTTGCCCTGAGTATCATTTCCAGCCGTCTTTCCTCAAAATTGATTTCCTTGTCAAGCTTGGCCATATCCAGGTTTATTTGCTCTATTTTATTTTTCAGATTCAATACTTGAAGTTTTATGCTGTCTTTCCTTTTATAGGCTTCATTAACTTCAAGGATATTATCTTGGGACAAGGGCAGGTTTAAACTGCTTAAAATATTATTCAGGTTTATTTCTAATTTCCTGTTCGCTTCTGAAATTTCACTATATTTGTTGTCATCATAATTAAGAAGCTTTGCTTTTTCATCATAAAGGCTTTTCTCCGTGTTTTTCTTTTGAAAAACATCAGCCATATTATAAAAATCTTCACAATTATTTCTTTTTATGATTTCATTTTTCTGTTCATTCATCTGGCTGTTTGACAATGCATAGTCGGCAAATTCGCATTCCATGCTTTCAATTTCCTTTTTGCAGCCCAATGCAAGGTTTCTTTTCCTCCATGAAAAAACATAAAATATTATACCGATTAAAAAACCTGTTCCTCCGTAATAAAAGCTTATGTTGTTATAATAATAAGCTGCGTATAGTGAGGCTGCCGCAGCCCCTGTGAAGGCTGTTCCCAAAAGTCCAAAAAGCAGGCTCAAAAGGCTCTGTTTTCTGGCAAAATTCCTCATAAGGTCATAATTTTTGCTGTCGCCTAACACATTGTTTATTTCAATTTTACGGGTCAGCTCTTCAGCTTCTCTGTAGTCGTCTATAAACTTGTTAATTTCATCTATATTTATCGTATCTATTGTTTCCCTGCCTGATTCCGTCTTTGCTTTAAGGGTATCAAGCTTTTCCTTATTTGCCTTATATATGCCATAATCCATATTTATCTTGTCAATATCAAAATTATCGGGAATAGAGTTGGCTAAATCAAATTCATTTTCTTCCAGTTCCGCAATGCATTCTTCTTTTTCTTCATACATTCTCTGCCTGTCATTTTTCATTGAAGCCAGGCTTACTTCTGTTTCTGCTGCTTCCTTATAATCCTCTTTTGAATAATTTGTAACATCCTTTTCAAAGGATTTCAATTCATTGTCAATATTATCAATTTCCTTTTTTACAGGCAGGGCTCTAAGAAATTTCTGTTTTTCCAATGAAAGCTCATAATCAGAAATTTCCTTGTTTTTTTCTTCGATTTTAGCATTGAGCTCATGAATTTTACTTTGAAGCTTTTTCTTTTCCATCGCCAAAAACATAACCTGTCTTCCGGAATTCAAGGAGTTCTCCCTGGCGTTTGCAAGTTCATTCAGTCTCAGTGAATACTGCCCTAAAAGCGTTTTCTCATTATTTTCGCTTCCTGCCTCTTCCTTTATTCTATTTAGGGTCTGCATGATTCTATCAATAGAAATATCTTCGTCTCTTGTTCGGCTCAAATTTGTTATCTTATTTTTAAGCTCTTCAGCCAATTCCTCATCAGTTTTGTTTCCAAGCTGTTTTATGCTTACCGTATTGTTGAAGGCTCCACGGTTGATATTGAAAAAATACTCTCCCGGTACTTCAATAATCTCCATGGGATATTCGTTTTGATTTATTTCATTTGTTTTATTGAAAACCTGAACAGTATCCAAAAGAAAATCTCTTGAAACAAGATATTTTTTCTCTTCATCCCCTATTTCAGCGCTTCCTTTGAACAAAGGGCTGTTCCATGGTTTATACTTGTTATATCCGGATATATTATCAAATCCATACATAAGATACTCAATAAAATTATGTATGGTGGATTTTCCCGATTCATTTTCCCCAAAAACAATATTTAACTTGCTGCCAAAATAGATTTTCCTGCTGATAAATTTCCCAAAGGCTCTCAAATGCAGTCTGCTTATGTACATTTTATTTTACCACCTTTTCTTTTCTAAGAACTTCAAGTCCCAGCTTAAATGCCTGCTGCTGCAATTTATCGTCATTATTGTCAAATTGAAGTTTATAGCTTTCAACTATATTGTATTCATTGCCTTCATAATTTCTGTTTTCAGTTTCGTAAATATAGTTGTCTTCAAATTCAATGTAATAAAAAAACTGTTTTGCTTCATTTTCAATTTCATCCATTGAAATATCCGTATTTACTCCACCTGTAAGCTCTATGTGGACATAATCCTTGATATTGGAAAAAGTATCTCCGGAAAATTTAATCAAATCAAGTATTTTATTATAGCTGTGTGAATAATTGAGCTCAATCCGCCTGTTTACAAATTTCCTTTTGGCAATGGGCAAGAGCGTGTATTGTACATTTTTTTTCTCCAGGGTCCCCGTTATGATTCCATGGTCTCCTTCTTCTTCAAATGATAGAGGCTCAGGAGCGCCGCAATATACTGCATTATCAGTTATCTGCTCAAAATTATGCCTGCCTCCCAAGGGGCAGTAGTCAAATTTGTTTCTTATTACATCAATATTAACAGGCAGTCTGTCAGTTGAGTCAATATGGCAGTGCAGCATAAGAATATTAATTTTTGAATCGTCAACGGAAATGTCATAAATAGACTGGGTTTTTCTATTTTCCTCATGGTTGTCCCAGCTTATTGAATAGATACACAGATTATCATCGGGGAAATTCAGTTTCTCGACAGTTTCGGTATTCTTTATCAAATGTACATTATGAGGCCATTGAATGTATTCATACATATTGCTGATATTGCAGGGATCTGATTGACCGCAGGAGATGATTGCTCTGGTTCCCGGAATAGACCTTAATTTTGAGGAAATTTCATTTAATACTTTATAGCTTATGTATTCTCCCTCTGTAAGGTCCCCTGCAATAAACAAATATTTTACCTCATTTATCTTAGCTGCCCAGATTATTTCATCAAAGGAATCCATCAATTCCTGTCTTCGTTTTTTTCTTTCTTTTAAAGAGAAGTTTTTTATATCGAATTTTTTTCCTAAATGCAGGTCAGATGTATGTATAAATTTAATTCTCATATCCGCTCCCTCGATTTGTGTAAGTATATAATATTGTATCACAGAAAGTGCATGCCTTCAATATTAATAGATAAAATTTTAGTCTGCTAATTCCTGCAATTTATCCATGTCCAGAATTTTAACGGATGACCGGTAGACTTCAATAATTTTGTCCTTTTGCATGTTTGAAAGCTCTCTTGACAAGGATGGTCTCTTAACATTTAAAAAGTCTGCAAGCTCCTGCCTCTTCATGGGCATGTCGAAAATCATGGTATTTGCTCTTTCTTGCAGAGATAAAAGGTATGCCGCAATTCTGCCCTTCAATGTTTCAGCATTTAGAATCCTCATCTTATTATTGAGCATAACAATTTTATTTGACAGGATAGTAAGCATATTGTTGATAAGCTGATTATGATAGCTGCAGCTTTTTGAACACATGTTGGAAAAAATTCTGTATGGAATCAGCAGTACCTTGCTGGTGCCGGAGCTGATCAGGTCGTAGGGGGAATTTTCTGCTGAAGCATAAATCAAGGCTTCTCCAAATAAATCGTTTTTCTCCAGTGTCGTTACAATTGCTCTGCTGCCGTTGTACTTCCAGGATACTAGATTTAAAACACCTTCAATTATAATTCCAAGCTTCTCAACCCTGTGATCCTTTTCAAACAAGATTTGATTGTCAGTGTAATTTGCAACAGCTGCATCGCCGCACCTGAGAACATGTTGTATTTCATCTTCTCTCATATTGGCAAACAACGGATTGTTTTTAATTTGCTTTATAATATCCTCCATACAAACACCTCCTACAAGCGGCATATTAATTATACAATACCGTTATGTAGGTGTCAAAAAAATAAAAAAGGATGGAAAATCTTTAAATTCTCCATTCCTTCAGGTGTTTATATACTGTTAGTCCGTATAAAATAAAATACCGAATAAGAAAATTATTTTATTTATTGCTATACTGCTTCTGTCAGCGGGCTGCCATAGTTTCTTGAATTGTAAATATTTAACAGTTCCTTTTCTGTTATAAGCCCGTTTCTTACATCAAGTATGATTTCTCCCTTGTCAAGCATGATTATGCGGTCTGAATATTTGACTGCATCCCTTACATTATGGGATATCATCATAGTAGTAATATTTTGAGTTTTGATCAGTTCCTGAGTTTTTTCCATCACAAGCCTGGATGTTTTCGGATCTAAGGCTGCTGTGTGCTCATCCAGCAAAAGAAGCTCAGGTTTGTTCATTGTTGCCATTAACAATGACAGGGATTGTCTTTGTCCTCCTGACAGGTATTTAACTTCTGTATCCAATTTATTCTCTAGCCCCAAATCAAGAGTTCTTAAAATTTCTGTAAATTCAACTATTTTATTTTTCCTGATTAATTTTCTCAAGGTAAATTTCTGACACTTTTTGTCTGACAGGCTTATGTTTTCAAGTATAGTAAGTGACGGAGACACCCCTGCCGATGGATTTTGGTGAACTCTTCCTATGAACTGAGCCCTTTCGTTTTCTTTTAAACCGTTTATATTTTTCCCGTTTAATGTTATAATTCCTTTTTCCTGCATTATGACACCGCTGATTATGTTAAATAGTGTGCTTTTCCCGCAACCGTTTGCTCCCAGTATTCCCGTACATTCCCCCTTGTTTATATGAATGTTGAAATCATTGAATATCCTTTGTTCATAGTCTGTTCCCACATTGAAAGTCTTCGATAAATTCTTAATATCTAACATTTTACTTCCTCCACAACATTTAATTCTTTAACCTTTTTCATTTTTACAGGGCTGAATGTATTATAGCTTAAAAATATTATTACTATTATTGCATTTATTGCTTTTAAGTCTGTGGGCGCAAGCCCTAAATCAATGGCTACCGCTCCAATAAATTTATATATTAATGCTCCCATTATTGCTCTGGTTGTAGACTTTAAAAACCTTCTGTTTCTCAATACTGTATCCCCCACAATTATTGATGCAATTGCAACCACTATGATTCCCGTTCCCATTGTTATTTCTGCAAAGCCTTGATACTGTGACATAAGTGCACCGCTTAATGACACTAAACCGTTTGAAAGCATTAATCCTATCAATTTATACTTGTTTGAATTTTCTCCCAGGGATTTAACCAGTGTTTCGTTGTCTCCTGTTGCTATCAGCAAATACCCCACTTCAGTCTTTAGAAATATGTCCATCAATATTTTCACTGTAAGTACTATGAGAATAAGCACTATTACAGGCTCAAATCCATCATATATGGAATCATAGCTGAAGAGCCCTATATTGGACTTGCCGTTTAATCTTAGATTTATTGTATATAGTATTGTGGCTGTAAGTATTCCCGACAGCAATGCCTTTATTTTCAGTTTAATATTTAATGTGTATGTTAATAGTCCTGCCAGGCTGCCTAGAACAAATGACAAAAGAGTACTTGTAAAAGGTGTAAAACCTGTTGTAATAAATTTTGCAAATAAAAATGCTCCAAAGGGAAATGTTCCCTCAACGGACATATCAGCAAAATCAAGTATTTTAAATGTTATGGTCACTCCTATTGCCAATACTGAAAAAATTAAACCCTGCTCAATTGATGTAAGTATTAATGTATTCATTCCATATCCTTTCTGTTGCAGGGGGGATTCCTCTTATACCCCAAAAGGTTCATCCCCGCCTGCTATATAGAAGAGTTGGTGTACCTTCTATTCCCCCCGTCTCATTCAATGAATTCTGCCCCTTCAAATGCTTTGTGGTCCTTTGCAAATCCTAATGCTTCAGCTGTCTGTAAATTTACTTTTTTCTCCAAATCCCTTGATGCTTGAACCGGAATGTCTGATATGTCAACTTTGTCAACCAATATTTGCTTAGCCATTCTCGCAGTCTCCTGACCTATTACATAATAGCTTATTCCCTTTGAAACCAATATCCCCTGGTCTACATGACTTCCGTCTGCAGATACAGTCAACAGCCCTTTTTCACCTGCCAGCTTAGCTACAAGCTCCATTGCAGATGCCACCATGTTATCTGTAATTATATAAAGACCTTCCACCTTTTTCGAAATAGTGTCAAGAGCTTGAGGTATATCATTAATTGATGTTATTCCCACTGTTTCAATTATCAGCCCAAGCTCTGCAGCAATTTCTTTTGTCTGGTTAACTTGAACTTCAGAATTTGATTCTCCGATATTGTAAATAATCCCCACTGTCTTGATGTCTTCTTTTAATGCTTTAAAGAGCTCCAGATTTTCCTTTATGGGAGCAGCGTCCACAACTCCGGTAATGTTGTTGTCTGTAACATCCATAGCCGTTACCAGCTCCGAAAAAACAGGGTCTGTAACTGCAGTAAATACCAATGGTATTTCTGTACCTTCAATTGCTTTTTTTGCTGCCTGAGATGTCAGTGTGGCAATGGTAAATATTAAATCCACATCATCCTTGACAAATTTTTCTGCAATCATCTGTGCATTGTTTATGTCTGCCTGTGCATTCTGGTCAATGAATTCCGCCTCAACTCCCAGTCTACCCATCTCATCTATAAATCCCTGTCTTGAAGCATCCAAAGCAGGATGCTGCACAAGCTGTGCTATTCCTATGGTGAATTTCCCTGCAGGTTCATTTGTTTCCGCAGGTTCGTTTGTCTCTGCAGGTTTATTTCCTTCCGCAGGTTGAGCACATCCGGTAAAAATAATCGTTACTAACAATAAAATCACTGTTAATTTTTTAATTGTAGAAATTTTCATAATATCCCTCCAAGGTAATTTATTTATTTTTAGATATGAACTTGGCCAGGGTTCGCTATCGAAAAAACTATCGCAGGGGATTGCGTCAAATTTATTTGCTCTATTGGTCGCATAAATTTGGCAATCTGTGCGTTTGAATTACCAGCCATTTGTTCTTAGCCTAGGCTCGAACAAATGGGGTAAATCATAAAAAAATCTTTCATTCCTGTAAACATACTTATCAAATATGCTTACAGGGACGAAAGATTCCGCGGTACCACCCTAATTATGACTTACATCATCACTCTTCGAAGTCTAACAACTTCTAACCCTGTAACGTGGGTACACGTGTTTGCCTACTCGGATTTCCTTTTAGCAAACCTGCTCAGCAGTGTATATTATATTTCTCGGTCATCGGCTCTCACCACCGCCAATTCTCTGTAAACGTCTGAAATACTTTTCTCTGCTTCAACGCTTTAATTATTTAAATGCTATGATAACTTATTAAATATATTTTGTCAACATTTATTTTTATAA
>JAGOIH010000038.1 GCA_017995755.1 Sedimentibacter sp.
TATTTTTATCACGTTTATCCTCCGGATATTTAATGAATTAATTGGAATTATACATATTGTAAATAATATTTATGAATTTGTCCAGTAATAAATAATATTTTACACAAGTAAGAAAATGTATTATAATATAAGTATACAAACTTCAAGGAGGCTGTTATGGAAAGAATGGTGGGAACAGTAGTCAGAGGATTGAGGGCTCCCATAATTACAAAAGGTGATGACATAGTAAAAATTGCTGTTGACAGTGTGCTCAAAGCTTCAAAAAGTGAAGGTTTTTCATTAAGAAATAAGGATGTAGTAGGTATCACCGAGGCTGTAGTCGCAAGAGCTCAGGGCAATTATGCAAATATAGATCAAATAGCATATGATGTAAAACGAAAGTTTAATTATGACACTGCAGGTTTAATATTCCCGATTTTAAGCAGAAACAGATTTTCAATATGTCTTAAGGGAATTGCCAGGTCATTTAAAAAAATCTATCTGATGTTCAGCTACCCTTCCGATGAAGTTGGAAATCCATTGGTTGATTATGACCTTCTGGACAGGGAAGAAATCAACCCTTGGACAGATATACTTTCTGAATATGAATTCAGGAGCCACTTTAAAAATACCAGACATGTTTTTACCGGAGTGGATTACATACAATATTATTCTGATATTATAAGAGAAAGCGGCTGCCAAGTGGAAGTTATATTTGCTAATAATCCGCTAAGCATTTTAAATTATACCAGGAATGTTCTAACATGCGACATTCATACCCGGGAAAGAAGCAAAAGATTATTGAAATCAAACGGTGCAGAAATAGTATACGGTCTGGATGATATTTTGAATCATTCAGTAGAAGGCAGCGGGTTCAATGAAAAATTCGGACTTTTAGGCACAAATAAAGCCACTGAAGATACAGTAAAACTTTTCCCTAGAGACTGCCAGGCCTTGGTTGAAAAAATTCAGGAAAAATTATTCGAGGAAACAGGCAAAAAAATTGAAGTCATGATATACGGAGACGGAGCCTTTAAAGACCCTGTGGCAAAGATTTGGGAATTGGCTGATCCGGTTGTTTCTCCGGGATTTACGGAAGGACTCAAGGGTACTCCAAATGAATTAAAGCTTAAATATTTGGCAGACAATCAATTTTCTCACCTTAAGGGAGAAGAGCTTAAAAAAGCAATATCTTTACTAATTATGAACAAGGACCGCAATTTAAAAGATAGCATGGAATCACAGGGAACTACCCCAAGAAGACTTACAGACCTCTTAGGCTCCCTTTGCGACTTGACATCAGGAAGCGGAGATAAGGGAACTCCCATAGTCTATATTCAAGGTTACTTTGATAATTATTCAGCATAAAAAAAGGGCTTGGCCCTTTTTTTATGCTATTTAAAGCCGTATTGAGATATTAAATTCTGTTTACAGTCCCACAGGTCTTTAGACAAGTCAACATAGTAAAAGTGAGGGTTAGTGAATCTTTTTACTTCTCCCCACAGGTCATCCACCTTTTTTTTGCAGTATGTTCTTATATCCTGCAGGCTTGGACTTTCATAAACACATTCTCCGTTTATGAAAATAGGTACCTGGAGATTTTTCGCATAGAATCTTGTTACTCTTTTCTTCTTCCAGGTATGTATTTCATCAAATATAGTATAGGGTCTTGAGAAGTCGATAATTTCATCAGCCAGGGTTATTACATCTGCAATTGGGCTGTGAGTTTTTTTGTCATGGAGTCTCCATACCTTCTTGTAACCAGGGTTGGTGATTTTTTCTTCATTATCGGATATTTTAATTTTTGGAATTATCTTTCCTTCTTTTTCAATTGCCACAAGCTTGTAAACACATCCGAATACCGGCTCTGACTTAGCAGTTATCAGTCTTTCTCCAACACCGAAGGAATCAATTTTTGCACCTTGGTCCAATAAATCTGAAATAATAAATTCATCCAGACTGTTTGATGCAACTATCGCACAATCATGAAGTCCTGCATCATTCAGCATCTTTCTGCATTTCTTGCTTAAGTATGCAATGTCTCCGCTGTCTATCCTGACTCCTTTAAGTCTTTTGCCCATAGGTTCCAACACTTCTTTAGATATTTTGATTGCATTTGGTATACCGCTTTTTACCGTATTGTAGGTATCAATCAGTAAATTGCAATTATCAGGATAATTTTCTGCATAAACTTTAAATGCCTGGTATTCGTTTTCAAACATTTGAACCCACGAATGTGCCATAGTTCCAAGGGCCGGCACCCCAAAGGCTTCATCTGCCAATGTTGTGGCTGTTCCTACCACACCGCCTATATAAGCAGCTCTGGCACCGTATATAGCGGCGTCATAGCCCTGGCTTCTTCTGGCGCCAAATTCCATTATGGGTTTCCCCTTTGCAGCCCTTACTACACGGCTTGCTTTAGTTGCAATCAAGCTTTGATGGTTTATTGTCAACAGCATCATTGTTTCGATTATTTGAGCATCAATCGTTTTAGCCCTTACTGTAATCAATGGTTCATTGGGAAAAACAGGAGTTCCTTCAGGAATTGCGTATATATCTCCGGAAAACTTGAAATCCTTCAAATACTGTAAAAATTCTTCTGTAAATAACTTTTTGCTTCTTAGGTATTCAATATCCTCCTGGCAAAATCTTAACTGCTTTATATATTGTATTACCTGCTCTAATCCTGCTACTATGGAAAACCCGGCCCCATCCGGATTTTTTCTGAAAAACAAATCAAAATATACTATTTCGTCCTTCATTCCGTTTGAAAAATATCCATTTGCCATTGTAAGCTCATAGAAGTCCATGAGCATAGATAACCTTCTTTGATCAAAATTATTATAATGCATAATAAACTCCTCTCATATTACTCCGTCCACTACTTCTATACCGCTGGTATGCATGTTGTATAGGGAGATTAAATTAATAAGATTCCCGTCATGACTTCCCCCATCATAGGTTTCTACCATGTTGGCAGGCACTATAATTCTTTTTTCTTTATTTTTTTCATTAAAGTATGATTTTAATGTTAATGAAAACTGTAATACGCAAATATCTGTTACACAGCCTGTAATAATAAAATTATCGACTTCGTCCTCGTATTTGTTTATCCATTCCTTGAATCCTTCTGCATGAAAACCGTTGGTGCTGTTTTTTTCTATGTAGTATGTTTCTTGGCCTTGAGAATCTTGAGTCATAAGCTCCGGAATTAATTCTGCCTCCTTATCTCCTTTTATGCAATGGACCGGAAAGCTGCAAAACTCCTTGGAATCATCACTATGGGTATCCAGGAAAAACATCTTCTTATAACCCTTCATTTTCCTGTTTAATTCCACAATATTTTCAACCTTTGCTGCAACTCTTGCTGATGCCAGCGGTCCGGAATAAACAAAACCGTTAACCATATCCACTACAATAAGGGCTGTCCTGTCTTTGTCCAGGGATGACAACCGGATTTCCCTGCCTTTCAATTCTTCCTCTATACTTTTTAGGGCTTCCATAACATCTTCCTTTATTCTATTTTTTTATAAGATCTAATATTTATATATTATAGTGCTTAAAACAACATTTGTCAATGCAGAGGGAATCTTGAGGTATTAAGTCATAGAAAAAAATCTATCCTGTCAGGATAGATCTTTATTCATATGAGTTAGGCCATAAGCAGGTAAATGCATCAAATTTGCACTACACTGCTTGATCTTTTATTGTTAAGTCTCCTTGTATAGACTTTGTAGGACATTTTTCCACACAAATCATGCAATGTGTGCACTTATCATAGTCTACCCTGGCTAAATTATTTGTAACATGTATTGCATCAAAAGGACAGTTCTTTTCGCAAATTTTGCATCCTATGCAGCCGATTTTACAAACATCCTTGACAGCTTTACCGAAGTCTTTGTTGTTGCATCCTACAATTACGCTATTTTTGTAAGGAACAAACTCTATAACTGCTTTTGGACATTCTTCTATGCATTTACCGCAGGAAGTGCATTTTTCCTTGTCTATTACTGCTATACCGTCAACTATACCAATAGCATCAAAATCACATACTTCAACACAGTTTCCGTAACCCAGGCATCCCCTGTCACAGGACTTATCTCCACCCTGGACTGCTGCCGCCGCCTTGCAGTCTTTTACTCCATGGTATTCATATTTTTTAGATGCCAGGCTGTCACATCCCTGACATAAAACATGAGCTGCCTTCTTTTCTCCTTCTTCAGATGTTGTACCCATAATATCAGCTATTTTTGCATGAGCCTGGGCATTTGCCACAGGACATCCGTTTACAGGAGCCTTGCCTGATGCTATTGCTTCTGCCATGGCATCACAGCCTGCATATCCGCAGGCACCGCAGTTTGCTCCCGGCAAAGCATTTCTTACATCGGTAATTCTCTGATCTACATCTATATGAAACAGTTTAGCTGCAAATGCCAATAAAATACCACATACGATACCAATACCTCCAGTAACTGCCACTGCTTTAACTATAACCATTTTCTACCTCCTATAATTGCAATCCTGAAAAACCAAGGAATGCAACTGACATAAGACCTGCTGTAATCAATGAAATAGCAGAACCTTTCAATGATTCAGGCAAATCAGCATAATCAACCTTATCTCTTACTCCTGCAAATAATACTATTGCCAACAGGAAGCCTGAGGATATACCTACTGAATAAACCAATGATTCAACAAATGTGTATTCATAAATAATATTATTAATTGCAACACCCAATACTGCACAGTTTGTAGTAATAAGGGGCAGGAAAATTCCCAATGCCTGATACAAACCCGGTGCTGATTTCTTGAGAAACATTTCAACAAATTGTACCAATGCTGCAATTATCAGTATGAATACTATTGTCTGCAAGTACTCCAATCCTAAAGTCACCAAAATACCATAATGAATAATATATGTTATAATGGATGCCAAAGTTATAACGAATATAACGGCAATACCCATGCCTGCTGCAGTATCAATTTTCTTGGAAACCCCAAGGAAAGGGCAAGTTCCAAGGAATTGCATGAATATTATATTATTAACTATAAACGATGTAATAAATAAACTAACTAATTCCATTTCCTGCCTCCTAAGCTTTCTTTCTTATTGAAAGATAATTTACAAGTCCTATCAATAACCCAAGGAGAATAAAAGCTCCCGGCGGTTGTATTGCCATCATCATGGGCTCATATGCTTCAGGAAAAATTCTTAATCCTAAAATAGTACCATTACCTAAAATTTCTCTAATAGAGCTGAGTAAAATCATAGCTACTAAGTACCCAATACCCATTCCCAAACCGTCAATGGTAGAATCCACTACTCCGTTTTTAAAAGCAAAAGCTTCAGCACGGGCAAGTATTATACAGTTAACAACTATTAAAGGAATAAATACACCTAATGCCTGATACAATGCAAATGTGTATGCATGCATCAATAAATCAATAATTGTAGTAAATGCGGCAATAATTATTACGAATGCAGGTATACGAACCTCATCCGGTATATATTTACGAAGCGCAGATATAACTATGTTTGAACCGGTCAAAACAGCTATTACAGCCACTCCCATACCTATTCCGTTTATAAGTGATGTAGTTATTGCCAAGGTAGCACACATACCAACCTGTTGAACTAAAATAGGATTTTCTGTTGTTATACCATTTTTAAATATTTCTAATTTATTCATTTCATCCTCCTATTTCAAATAATCCGTATAAACTCTTATGGCATTATTTACGGCACTTAAAAATGATTTAGAAGAATATGTTGCACCAGTAACGGCATCGTAATCATTTTCACCAATCTCGCTGCTTCCATCTATACCTTTAAACTGGTCTGTAAAAGCAGGAAGAGTAGTTTTTGAACCTAAACCTTCAGTTTCCTGATGAGAAATTGCACTAACTCCTGATATTTGTCCATCTGGTGTAAAACCAACATATAATTCCATGTCCCCATTGAAGCCTTTAACAGTGCTCAATGTTCTCACAACTTTGCCAAGTTCATTCCCGGAAGCATCAACTGCAGTCATTATATTTATAACCTTTTGATTTTCGCTTTTTACTGTTTCAACTAAAGCAGTATCTTCATAATCATAAAACATTACTGAGCCGGGCATAACAGCTTCCAATATAGCAGGATCCATGCTTGCCATTGCCTCATTTTGGGCTATTATATCTTTTGTTGTATCATTTAGCCAAGCTAAAACACCCGCTGATATAGCACCTATTAAAAATAATATACCTGCTAATCTTATAAAATTATTTTTCATTTTTCTTACCTCCTGTTGCTACTCCAAATACGTGAGGTCTAACATATTTATCAATCATAGGTGTTAAAATATTCATCAATAATATTGAATAAGATACTCCTTCAGGGTAACCGCCCAATTTTCTTATAAACATTGTCAGAATCCCTGCTCCAACAGCATAAATAATCTTCCCCTTATCGGTAACAGGGCTTGTCGCATAATCGGTTGCCATAAAAAATGCTCCCAGGATCAACCCTCCGCCCAGTATGTGATAAGGCAGATTGCCTGCATCTATGACCAGTGCTATTGCTGCAACTGTTCCAATATAGAATACAGGTATTATCCATTTGATTGTTCCTCTGTAAAGCAGATAAATTCCGCCTGCCAGTAATAGTATAGTAGAAGTTTCTCCGATAACCCCCGGAATATTTCCAATGAACATATCCCATAATGAGGGGAGTTGACCTGAAGTTGTACCCTTCAGCAGCTGAAGAGGTGTTGCAGAAGATACTGCATCCGTCACCGGGTCAATAAACCCTCCGGATAAATGATGAGGCCATGATGCCATTAAGAATGCTCTTGCCCCCAATGCCGGATTTAAAAAGTTAAATCCCAATCCTCCAAATACCTGTTTTACTATTCCAATTGCAAATGCAGAACCCACAACGGCAATCCACCAGGGAGCTTCTGCAGGTAAATTAAATGCTAACAGCATTCCTGTTACAACCGCACTTAAATCCATTACGGTTATAGGTCTGTTCATAAATCTTTGGCAAAGATATTCTGTTGCAACTGCTGTTATTACAGAGGCCAATACTAATACTGCTGCTTTTATTCCAAAATAAAATATACTTGCTGCCAATGCAGGCACTAATGCAATTATTACATCAAGCATCAGCTTTTGTGTTGTTTCATCGGATCTAATATGAGGCGACGATGAACCAATCAATTTAATTTCCATCTATATTTCCTCCTATTTAGCCTTTTTGCGTCTTGTTAATATTTCTTTTTTAGCAACACTTATCGATTCTTTAAGCGGTCTCTTTGCAGGGCATATATATGAGCATGCACCGCACTCGATACAATCAGCTGCATGATATTCATCAGCCCCGTCGAAGTTTTTCAGTAAAGAAAACCTGCTTATTTTATAAGGCATTAGATTAACAGGACATGTATCAACACATTTGCCGCATAAAATACAGTTTGTAGGTTCCGGAATATTCGCTTCTTCTTTATTTAAAACCAATATTCCAGACGTTCCTTTTATTACAGGAACTTCGTCGGTATATTGGGCAATTCCCATCATCGGCCCGCCGTTAATTATCTTTCCGGGCTCCCCTTTGTAGCCGCCGCACGCTTCAATGCAATCTTTAAATAAAGTCCCTAATCTTACATAAAGGTTCTTTGGGTTTTCAACGGCACTACCTGTAACGGTTACAACTCTTTGGATACAAGGCATGCCTGTCTTTATAACATTGCCTATGGTAGCAACTGTACCGATATTTTCCACTACACAGGCTACTTCCATGGGTAGTCCGCCTGAAGGTACTATTCTTCCGGTAATAGCATTTATTAATCTTTTTTCATCACCTTGCGGATATTTGGTTTTCATTGACACTACTTCAATTTTTTCCTCGTCTCCGACAATTTCCTTTAGTATTTCAATTGCATCAGGCTTATTATCTTCGATACAGATATATGCCTTGTCCGCACCTAATGCTTTCAAAATAGCTTTTGTACCAAGCAGTACAAGTTCAGGTTTTTCCAGCATAATCCTGTGGTCAGCAGTCAAATAAGGTTCGCATTCCGATCCGTTAACCAGCAATGTGTCAATAGGTTTGTCCGCTGGAGGGCTCAGCTTAACATGTGTTGGGAAGGTTGCTCCTCCCATTCCTGCCATGCCTGCTTCTTTTATTATGGAAAGTATATCTTCCCTGGAGAGATCCTCTAATTCTCCTTTTGGCTTAACTGATTCATGTACTTCGTATTTTCCGTCGGATTCTATAATAATGCTTTTTACTTTTGCTCCGCCGGGGACTTGGTGACTCTCAATCTTTTTTACTGTTCCTGAAACACTGGCGTGAACAGGTACAGAAACAAAGGCTTTTGATTCACCGATTTTTTGTCCGACTTTTACTTTATCTCCTACAGCTACCAAAGGTTCGCAGGGTGCCCCTATATGTTGCGACAAAGGAATTACAACAATATCAGGAGCCGGTGCTTCTTCGATAGGTACATTCTGCGTAAAAGACTTACCTTGAGGGGGATGGACTCCACCCCTGAATGTAAACAATTTTGTGCTCATTATACCACCTCGTAAATTTAATAATAATAAATTATAAAAAATGCCATAATCTCAAACATAAAGATTATAACAGATTGTTTTCGACTATTAAACACTTTTTTTATTTATTTGTGAAATTTTATCATTTTTAATCAAATAAAGCAATAATAATGAAAAGTAATATTTACCTGTTTAAAACAATATTTACATTTTCATTAATATATTCCTTTATCCACAATAAAATGCTTATGTCATTAATGTCAATGTCATCAAGCATTTCTTTTACTTCTCTCGTATCAAAAGTAAATTCACCGGAATCGGTCTTATGGTTATAAAGCAGTTCTATATTATCAGCGGAGTTAATAATAGTCATTATTGTTTCGCCCATATTCCCAAGAGGTGCCCTGTCTATGTTATCTCTTTCAAAAGAACAAAAAACCGTGGTTCCTAAACCTACCTTTGATTCTATTTTAAGATACCCGCTGCATCTTTCGCAGGCTTCTTTCAGCATTGGAATACCCAACCCGACCTTCCTGGTTGTCCTGCTTGTGTAAAAAGGATTTGTTACTTTGTTTATAACTTCCTCGCTCATTCCATTTCCGTTATCTGAAATAGCTATTGTAAGATTGTTGTTTTTCTTGCTGTCTTCAATTTTTATTTCAACCAATGAGGCTTCAGCCTTTATGCTGTTCATTGTAATATCCAGTATGTGCATTGAAAGTTCTTTCATAGTTCCTCCATGTACAGGGTTCGCATACCTAAAAATTCATAAACATCATCTATATTATTAAGATCAAAATAATTAATTGCTTCAGATATGTCGACCAGCCGATGAGCGTCAGAATTATAAAGAACCTTGTACTTTTCAATTGTTTTATCGCTAATAGGCACTTTTGAATATACTTCCACATGCTCAATTTTCAGATTAAAGGGCATAAAACCTAAAACTCCCAGAATGCCGTTGGTCATTTTATTAATATGGGCAGGAATCATAACTCCCCTGTATTCTTTTACAATGGAGTATATATCTTCAATAGTATATTTAGAGGCATTGATCAACAGTTTTTCCAGAGTTCCTGTTATTTCATCCTTAGAATTATAAATGTTCTGCTCTCCGAATATTTCTATATTGTTTTTTATCAAGGGGAGCGAATCGTAGATAATAGAGCCAAATTCCGTTGCATTTTTTAGTTCCTTAAAATAACATAGAACATGGACTTCTTCTTTTGATGTAACCTCAAGCCCCGGTATGACTTTAATACCTGCCTTGCCGCTTAACTCCATTGCTGCAGGCAGGTTGGCCGCTGAATTATGGTCTGTGATCGATATGATATTCAAACCTTTTATCAAAGACATATTTATAATATTATTCGGGGTCATGTCGCTTGAGCTGCACGGAGATAAATCCGAATGAATATGCAAATCGTAGTAATATTTCATCTTATTCCCAGTTCTGACATTCTGCATGCCATTTGGTATGCACTTTCCGAAGTTTTAAAAACGGGTATACCTAATTCCTTTGCCTTTTCAATGGTATCATTGTCCACATCCATGTCTTCAACAACTATAATGCAGGCAAGCTCTATAAGCTCAGCAACAGCCACTATGTTAATATGGGTTTGGATGGTAATCCATACATAGTTTTTCTTTGCCTTTGACATTACAATACTTAGCAGATCTCCGATATAAACACCTTCAATTTCAATGTTTCCCTCTTTTTCACTCAAGGGTGTAAGCTGTAGTTTTTCTGCAAATTCTAAGCAGTTCATTTTTTCCCTCCTGTTTATTTTTTAACTCTTAATACAACGCAGTCTTCAAATTCAGACTCTTTATTATATACATCTTCAGCATGGGCCAAACATGTGGGCGCGCCACAGGAACCGCAGTCCAGTCCGGGAAGCCTGTCGTATATTTCTTTTATTCTTTCATCCTTTTCAACAGCTTCCTTTAAATTCAGCGTTTTGGAACTTTCTTCTTCCTTCAGATAATAATTGAAGAAACCTGATTCATACATTTCATCAAATCTGTCAATATCAGGATTTATGCATTCATCTCCCAGACTGTTTGATATATAATTAATGCTGCTGGTTGCAATAAATGGATTTACCACATTAAATGTCCCTCCTACACAACCGTTGACGCAGGCTGAGGCTTCAACAAAGTCTATGTCGCTTAATTTGCCGTTTTCAATTTCCTCCATTATCTCGATGATATTTTCCATGCCGTGAACAGCTATATAATTATTCAAACCTGCATTTTCTGACTGGCCCCCCGCCACTGCCCATTTCATTCCTGAAAGAGAGGGGTATGAGCATGTTATATTATCTTCCTTTATAACCTCTCTGTAGAGCTCTCCGTATATTTTGTTAAGAGGAATAACCCAATCTACCGAAGGCTTGTAATCACCAATAGGATTTGTAACTGCAAGCAGCTTGGCAGGACAGGGTGAAATATAAAATACCTGTATATCTTCATCTTTCAGATTGAATTTTTTTCTTGCTCTTTCTCTTGAAAGTATACCTGCAATTTCCATAGGTTCTCTTAATAAAATTAAATTATCCATCAATGAAGGATATCTGTATTTTATAAGTCTTACTGCCGCCGGACAATATGTTGATATATAAGGTCTCACAGTTTTTTCTTTCTCTATTTTAAGCTTTATTGCTCTTGCAACCAATTCTGCAGACCAGCTGGCATCATAGACAAAGTCAAATCCTAATTTTAAAATTGCATTTTGTACCTTGCATATATCTGTTCCTCTGGGAAACTGCCCGTATAATGATGTGGTAGGAATTGCAATTTTGTATTTTTCCGGTGTATCATGCATTTGATCAACCCATTCAATTGATTCAGGTGTATATGCATTGTAAGGGCAGATTTTTATACATTCGCCGCAGTGTATACATTTAGATATATTTATAAATGCTTTGTTGTTGATTAGTCTGATAGCCTGTGTAGGGCATCTTTTCATGCAGTTTGTACATCCTTTGCATTTATTCTCGTCAAACATAATTGAAAAATTCATATTTTCCTCCTATAAATTGATTGTCACATTTATTGTTGTTCCTTTATCCCCTGTCTTTATTTCCAATAGGTCGGAATATTTCTTAATGTTAGGAAGCCCCATGCCTGCACCAAAACCCAGCTCTCTTACACTGTCAGTTGCAGTTGAGAATCCCTCTGTCAGTGCCATATCTACATCCTTGATGCCCGGGCCTGTATCTTCCGAAATTATTACAATTTTATTTTCATATATATCACAGTGAAGTTTTCCCCCAAAGGAATGTATCACAATATTTATTTCAGTTTCATATGATACAATTGCTGCTTTTCTTATGGTATTGGCATCTATGCCCAATGATTTCAAATTGCCTTTTATGGCACTTGAAGCCTTTCCGGCAACCATAAAATCATTTGCAGCCACATTGTAGCTATATCTCTTTAAAATTCTTTCAGTCATCTATTTCTAGTCCTTCCATTCCTTTAATAGCCAATAAACCGCATGTTTTAAACATGGTATAGTCAGTTGCCAGTATTGTAAGTGAATTTTCCTGTGCCAATTCTACGATTTCCTTGCCGGGTCTTTTACCCCTTACAAACAATACTACATTAATATCAAGCATTTCAGCAGTTCTTATAACCTGAGGATTGTTCAACCCCGTTATAAGCAATGCATCACTGCAGCCATAAGCAAGCACATCACTCATTAAATCACTGGCAAAACCGTATTTTATATCTGCGCTGGAGTCTTGGTAGTTTGTAAGAACATCAGCTTTTACGGCATCAACAATATCTTTTATTATCATACTATCCCCCGCTATATTTTTATATAATCTTCAATATAGGCCTTACCGCCTACATAAACATTTATTATTCCATTATTATTATCAACTTTTACATATATGAGGCTTTTTTGGTTCATTGCTTCTCCTTGAATTACTTCAATTTGGTTTGAGAAACCTTTACTGTAGAGAAGACTTCCCAAGGCACCGTTAGATGTACCCGTGGCACATTCTTCATTTATGCCAACCCTGGGAGCGAAGTTTCTTGTATATACTGTCCCTTCCTCAATTGTGAAAACATGATAGCCCACTACATCATTTTCGTTAGAAATATCCTCTATCATCTTAAAGTCAGCTTTAATACTATTAAGCACATCCCTTGTGACAACCGGTATTAAAATATCCTTTAGGCCTGTTGACACTATTGTGGGGTTAATATCACAATCCGGCAGTCCTATTGAGCTTTCATCCATACCAAGTGATTTTGCTATTTGCAGCTTGTCTTTTAGCTCACCGTATATGTGTGGTTCGCTTTGCTGCATAAGAACATACTCCACATCTTCATTCTTAAATGTTATTTCAATTTTAAGCCTGCCTGCCCTGGTATTTTGAAAAACCGTCCTTGTTTCATTAAAGCCTTTTATATGACCAGTTTTACCCAAGTAGTAAAAGGCAGCAATTGTTGCATGGCCGCAAAGGTCAACCTCACAAAGGGGAGTAAAGAAACTTAAATCATAATCCTTTTCATCCAATTTAAAAATAAAGGCTGTTTCTGACAATCCCACTTTATATGCAATTTCCTGCTTCTTATCATTTGATATTTGTTCATCAAGAACAAGAACTCCTGCTCCGTTGCCGCCTTTGTTTTCATAGGTAAATGCCTTAATTATTGCAGCTTCCATCCTACCCCTCACCTCTTTGTCCTATAATCATTATAGTTTAAAATCAGTATAATTACAAGTGAAAATAGATTATCAATCTTTCTAAATAAAACCACTTTACAAAAATTATTTTATCATTTATAATAAGCAGGTAATGCGGTTGTGGCGGAACGGCAGACGCACTAGCTTGAGGGGCTAGCGAATGTATATTCGTAGGGGTTCAAATCCCCTCAACCGCACCATATTTGTTTCGGGTATTACCCGAAACTATTTTTTTGCTTCCCCATTATCTGTTTTATGTATTCTATTTATTAGTCTTAACATATAATATACGGGGGGATTGTATGTTTTTAAGAATTTGGAGGTTTTTAAAAAGATATATATTTGTTATTATTTTTATATTTTGCATATTGACTGTTTTGTTTTCTCTTGTCTTTAGGTAATGCACAGCAGGGGAATGCAGCTCTTTGTTTGCCCCTTGTGTCGCACTCTTTGGCATTCCTTGCGTTTGACCTGCTATAAATTTTTAAGAAAAAAACTATGAAAAATCGGCTTGCCCCACAAAGGGCAAGCCGTGAATATCTTCACGGCTTGAGGCAAAAAATTTAAGAGGCATTTATAAATTTCCATTTACAAATGTATTTTCATTATACTACTATTTTAAAAAAATTCAAATGGTTTTTTTATATTCTTCCCTTAACATTGACATTAGGTGCAAATCAAAGTATTCATTATCTTTTTTAGCAGAGTTTCTCATTACCCCTTCATATTTGAACCCTAGTTTTAAATACAGCTCTCCGGCGGCATTTCCTGTATAATGGTCCAATGATACCCTTTCCATTTTCAGCTCATTGAAACAATAATCAAGCAAAAGCTCCATGCCCGTCTTTAGAAGTTAGCACCATAAAGTTTAGGAGCAAAATCAATCTCTAAACCTTTGTATAAGCCTAAAAATAGGGCTTTTTTTTATTAAAAAAAGCTTGCAAAAATATTTTTTATATGTTATAATAATGGCGTTAGTAGCGT
>JAGOIH010000185.1 GCA_017995755.1 Sedimentibacter sp.
GTCAATATGATATAATAAATTTTTTTTAATAGATAAAAATTGAAATATAATTCCACGATTTTTCAAATGGTGGGTCTGCAAAATAAAACCGGCAATTTCTTACCGGTTATTTTAGTGTTAAATATTTTAAATTATATAATCTTGAATTATTTGTCGTTTTTCAAAAAGGAAATCATTTCTTTTATTCCTGCTTTAGCTGTTTAATATCATAACCTGTGGGATTTTGGAATACTCGTAGTTCGAAGAAATCTACCGCTGCCAGGATATGGTCGAAAATATCAGCTTGTATACCTTCGTAATTAACCCACCTTGTATCTGCGATAAATAGATATAATTCAATAGGTATGCCGTTTTCACCGGGAGCCAGCTGTCTGACCATGGTCGTGCTTCCCTCGAGCAAATCCACCCTGTTTTTTAAATAATTAGTGATATAAACCCTGAATACTCCTAAATTGGTCAACTGCCTGCCATTTATGGGCAGGTCCGTGTTTATATTGTGTTCTATGTTGTAATTTTCTATTTCCCTGGTTCTTTCTTTGATATATTCACTTAAGAACTGTATTTTTCTAAATTTTTCAATCATTTCGTCAGAACAAATTTTTATGGTTGTCATATCGATGAAAAATGACCTTTTAACTCTTCTCCCGCCGTAATCTTTCACTCCCCTCCAATTCTTAAAGGAATCCGTAACGAAAGCAGAAGTAGGTATTGTTGATATGGTCTTATCCCAGTTCTGAATTTTAACCGAAAGCAGTGAAATTTCAAGTACATCCCCGTCAGCACCATACTTAGGCATCTCCACCCAATCCCCTATGCGGAGCATGTCATTCCAGGTAAGCTGTATGCCGGAAACAAAACCCACTATTATATCCCTGAATATCAATGAAACAACAGCTGTGGCGGCACCGATTCCGCTTATCAAATATATGGGGTTTTTACCTATTATTATTGAAACAACAGCTATTCCAACTAACACAAAAACCGTAATTTCAATTATCTGCAGAAGACCCTTTATAGGTCTTTCCTTTGAAACCGGATTTTGCCTGTAAATACCGTCCAGTACATCCAATAATGATTTAAAGGCCAATGATGCAATAATTAATACATAGATTAATGCCAGTCTTTGAATAATCTCCTGCAGCTCATTGTAAAAAGGAGCAGCCAAATAAATGAGGACTCCGGGTACAATTAAGGCAATCCTTTTGAACAATTTGGTCTCCAGAAATACATTATCCCATTTATGCCTGCTGTTTCTTATGAATTTGGCAATAAGCCTTATAACTACGCTGTTTATTATAAAATTCAGCACAGCACAAATAAGCAATAAAGCTAATGTTATCAATATGTAATAAGCTATGGCCGCCGCCAATTCATTAGGCAGTCTGCTTAATAAATAATCGTATAAATTCATTTAATCACTGAACGCTCCTTTTTGCTAATTATAGCATTATTTCCGGAATGAAACAATATATTTAATAATATCGAAGCATGGGCATCTTATTTATTGTCCTGCAGCCGGCAGCTTCAATATAAACACAGAACCCTTTCCTATGCCCGGGCTGCTAAGCTTTCAGCTATCTCCCGGCTCTCGAGCAGCGCCTTTTCTGTCTCCTTCTTTTCTGTTATATCCCGTACAACAACTACTGCACCAATAATTTAAGAATTTAGTCCCCTTTTAATAATTATATTATATAGGTTTACATAATTTAAATTATGTAAATCAAAATTATATTTACCAATAATTATTTCTAAACATTTTCTGTATTACTTAAATATAAATTAGTTACAGCAAGAAAACACTAATTTCACAATCTTAGCCTAAGGCACCATTACAAATTGGAACTTGTTGACTGCTTATATTCATTCGGTACAGGAATGTCAAACCTCCCACATAACAGCATTACATCATGCATATCATTCTCATCATGCTCATAACCCTGATGAAATAATACCTGATTTTCAGCATCAATACATTTTACCGTTTTATCTCCTATCTTCCCAATGCCGCTAAACACGTTTGAAGGATACGTTTCGCCTTCAAAAATAAGATATCCTTGTTCATTGTAATTAAAAATATGAAGATCAACTATCCTGCCCTTTGTATCCTTCCAAATAGTGTGAGATAAAGTGGTAAATGTTTCTGTAACTTCAGAAAAGCATTTTTCCTTTAATAATTCTATAATCTTTTTACTGTTACTTTCTTCTACAAACAAATCAATATCGTTATGTACTCTCGTTTCTTCTCCTAATAGGGCATCTACTCCCCAACCGCCATCAAGCCATATGTTAATTCCATTATCTTCAGCATACGTTATTATCTCAACTGCATCTGTTTTATTTACCATTCAGTCCCTCCTTTCAAATTACTGTCTCTATCCTATTGTAGCTTCAGCATCATCATCTGGCTAATTACTCGGGTATATAATAATGCCGAGCGGTATATTACTTAAACTTAGATTAATTATAGCAAGAAAGCTTCAATTTTTCAATGTCTTTTGAACAATACAAAAATACCCCTCTCATCTTTACATTGTGAGGAGTATTTAATTTGCCATATAGTCCTTTCTATTTTTCCAGTTAATGAGAAATAGAATTCCGATAATAATTGCAGGACCTGCAATAACAATGCTCCGTGTTATGGCATCATACCACGGCAAGTCTGAATTGGAAACTTGCTTTATTACAAGTCCTGCATAAAAAAGACCTGCCCCAAAATAGCCAAGAGCACCAACTATTTCCTTCTTCCAGGATATGACCAGCAAAATTGTCAAAATTATTGACGGGATATTGTGCATGAGAAGTCCTATTGCAATCTCTCCGGCACTTCTTCCAGGTTCAAAAACATCTAATGAAAACATGGTTAAAAAACAAATGAATAAAATCGACAATACTCTCGGTGTCCAGTACAACAGTCTTGAAGTTTTCATTTTGATTACTCCTCGTATAATATGTTTAGAACTACTTTTTAAGTGTTCTAAACATTAATTTATTTTTAGCAAATGCAATAACTAATTGAACTAATTTATGGCTATCGACTCTGTTGATCTAACTTATGTACT
>JAGOIH010000039.1:0-1603 GCA_017995755.1 Sedimentibacter sp.
AGTGTTTTTTTAGGGTCTCTAGGTCTTAACTGCTTTTGTTTCATGGTCGCACCCCTTTCTGCTGAGATTCGTATATTTCTCTGTATACGGGCGAACTGACAAGCAGGTCTTCATGTCTGCCTAAAGATTCTATTTCTCCCTCATTCATAACAAGCACCCTGTCTGCATGCTGGATGGAGGATACTCTTTGGGCAATTATTATTGTGGTCACATCACTCAGCTCATTCTTAAAAACACGCTGAATTTTTGCATCTGTTGCCATGTCTACCGCGCTGGTCGAGTCGTCTAAAATTACGATTCTAGGAGATTTTAAAAGGGCGCGGGCAATTGTCAGCCTTTGTTTTTGCCCTCCGGAGAAGTTATCCCCGCCCTGCTCAATCCTGTGGTCAAGCCCGTCCTTATAAGCTGATACAAATTCCCAAGCCTGGGCTAACTTAAGCGCCTTTACAATCTCTTCATCTTCTGCATTTTCATTTCCCCATTTCATATTTTCACGTATGCTGCCTGAAAACAATGTGTTGTTTTGCAGCACAAAAGCAACATGGTCGCGGAGTGATTTGATATCATAATCCTTCACATCCCGGTCTCCTACAATCACACTTCCCTCCATTGTATCATAAAGTCTTGGTATGAGCTGTACCAAGGTTGATTTTGATGAGCCGGTGGACCCTATAATTCCCAAAACCTCGCCTGAATTTATATGGAAATTAATATTTTTTAATGTTTTTTCGGTGCTTCCAGGATAACAAAAGCATACGTCTTTGAAGGATACAGACCCGTCTGTCAATTCTTTTACGGGATTTTCAACTTCCTTAATTTCTGATTCAGTATCCAGTATCTCCACAATTCTCGTGACAGAAGCAGAAGCCCTAAGAAGCTGCATGAAGAAAAATGACATCATCATAAATGACATTAAAATTTGAGTTATATAGGTAATGAAGGATATTAATTCTCCGCTTCCCATTGAACCTGCAACAACCTGTCTGCCTCCAAACCAGAGTACAGCGATTATTGTAGAATAAATGATTATATTTAATACAGGCATTAAAAACACAATGTAAGTAATTGCCTTTAAGGCAGTATCCATTAATGAGTCATTTCTCTCCTTGAATCTTTTTTCTTCATGACTTTGTCTGTTAAATGATTTTACAACTCTTATTGCAGTTAAATTTTCACGTATGATTGCATTTACTCTGTCAACCCTTGTCTGCATCTTCAAAAAAAGCGGCCTTGCTTTTGTTAGTATTATAATTAATGCAAGGACCAGGACAGGTATGGAAACCATAAATACACTCGCCAGGGAAGCATTTATGTTCATTGCCATCAAGAGTGCAAATATCATCATAAAAGGCGCCCTTACAGCCATTCTTAAGCTCATCATGGTTACCTGCCCCAATGTGTTGCAGTCATTTGTAAGCCTGGTAATCAGGGATGCAACTGTAAATTTGTCCAAATTTGCAAAAGAAAAGCCCTGTATCTTTTTATATGCTTTCATTCTTACTTCTGAGGCAAAGCCAAAACCGGCCTTTGCTCCGTAATGTGAACTCATTACTCCGAAGGTCATGCCTAAAAAGGCTGCAATAATCATGATAAGCCCGATTTG
>JAGOIH010000039.1:1703-8796 GCA_017995755.1 Sedimentibacter sp.
TCTTTTTATATGCTTTCATTCTTACTTCTGAGGCAAAGCCAAAACCGGCCTTTGCTCCGTAATGTGAACTCATTACTCCGAAGGTCATGCCTAAAAAGGCTGCAATAATCATGATAAGCCCGATTTGTATGACATATTTAATATCTTGATTTGCAATGCCCACGTCCACTATTCTTGACATGAGATATGGTATTGCTATATCTGCTGCAACTTCCAATACCATTAGTATTGGACATAAAACTGCATATTTCATATATTTCTTCATTAAAGGCAGTAATTTTTTCAATATGTTCTCCTTTATCTGTTTATTAATTCTTTTTCTATGAGCAGGCCTACCATTTCAGCAAACTTATCCAGGGTCAGTATACGGGTGAACTTTTGTCCGTATATTTTTTTAACCGAAGGAATATCCTCATCTCTTCCAGTAAACACGCACAGAATGGAAACTCCTTGTTTCCAGCCCTTCCTAACCTCATTTGCAGTATCGTTCACACCGGTTTCAGCCGAATATTCTTTCTGAAGCGGTAAAAATCCTTCAGAAGCCACGCCCAGCATATCATTTGGTTTCACATCCGACAGAACAATTAAAATCTTGTGGTTGTATTTTGAATCCCCCATCATATGAAGAGCTGTCCTTAGTGCCATTCCATCCCTGTTAAAACCTGCTGCACAGTAACTGAATATTCTGTCGTTGTTGTTTATTTCATTGTAATCACGGAAAAGATTCATGACTGTGTAGTCTCTCATATTGCAGAAAGAATAAATCCTTACGGGAATATTGCAGCGCGTAAGGCTTTCGGCAATTATATAACCTTCTTCCGCTATGGTTTCCTGCCGGTTAAGCTGGGAAGCTGAAGCATCAAGCATAATATCAACAGAGATATCCGGCATTTCATCTTTGATGATTTTAATGAAAATCTTGCTGTCATTCAGTATGGTTCTCCATGTTTTTTCTGTTGCCAGCTTTCCGGATTCAGATTTCATTGAATAGGTGTAATTGACAATTATTGCGTTTTTTATTCTTTGTGTCAGTTTAGCAATGTTGTTTGTGTTCCGTATATAATTTTTGATATAATGTTTTTTATTTTTATCTCTTTGTACAGAGGTTTGTTTCTGCCTGAAAATAGCATCGTCGGTGTCATCAAATTGTCCCCTTGTAAAATGAAGGTGGCAGCTTTCATGAGCTTCATCACAGAGCACCTTTTCCAATGCCTTCGTATTTGTTTCTCCTATGGTGGAAATTCCGAAATAATCTTTAATGAATTCTCTCTCTTTATTGTCAGATTTTTCTTTTAGCTTAAGCAGGCCTGAGAATATTTTACCGCCCTTTGCGCCTTTACCTTCATCGTTACCTATAAGGGTTAAGGTGCCTCCCTTGATTGACCTTCTTATTGAAGGGTGTTTTCTTCCGAAAAAATGTAATAGTCTGTTTCTTTTTATCTTTTTAATATAAAATTCATCATTATATTCAGGTTCGAAATATTTCTTTATTATTTGTTCCATTTTAAAAACTAATTGTCCGGTACCAAGACTGATGTCAAAATTCAGGTCATCCAGCAGGCTGTTTATATTATCCCTTATTTTTAAGGTATAGCCATTTACCCTGCTGAAGTATGCAGCTTGGATTTCATCGAATAATTCAGCTTCGTCCCTGTTTTCATATGCCTTTTTACCGTACTCAGAACGAAGACCGGTTAATACCGGTCTGTTTTTACTGTCTTTTTCAAAGATGCAGCCTTCCAGTCCAAGCATCATTATTTTCTGATAAAAGATATAGTCCCTGTCATACCTGAGAGTATCGAAGAATTCGCTTAAAAGCCTGTAGTCAAAATATTTATAAACGGCACCGATTATATAATTCCAATATAAGTCTGCCTTGCCTCTTTCATCGTATGCCGTAATATCCGGTGTAAGAGAGTAGTCTTTTGAAACACTCCATATTATATTCCATGCTCTTTGTTTCTCGTTTGATTTTCCCATTTAACCATTACTTCCTTTTAATCCTTGTGTCCGTTGTTTCATTAACGGTTTATTTGAACCTGACCTCATAATTTGGAAACCCCTATTGCCTATTCTTCTTTCTTAACATGTATGCCCGGCTTAATTATCTCTGTTCCATACTTTTGACGCAGCTTATGAATAGTTTCTTCCAGGTTGTCAATTTTGTCATCCTGTTTTTCTTCGCTTTTATCCATTACCTGAAAAAGTGATATCTGCTGAGTATTTTTATCAAAGCCGCTGAGGCTTATTCCCAAAAGCCGGACGGGCTCTTTGTTCCAGTTGTTCTCAAGAAGTGTCTCTCCTGCAGCATATATGTCCTTCACATTGCAGGTTGGATTTATGGTTGTCTGTCTGGTTATTGTATTAAAATTCGAATACTTGATAGTAATTTGAACAGTATGTCCTTTTTTCCCGTGTTTTCTTGCAGTCATGCCCACATCATCTGAAAGCTCCATCAATATTGATTTTGCATATTCAATGTCAACTATGTCACATGGCAGGGTGGTTGACCTGCCGATGGATTTCATATCTTCCTTGTTTTGCTCCACAGGGCTTGTATCTATGCCATTTGCTAAAAGGACCAGTTCGGCACCGGTTTTACCCAGTCTTTTGTATACATTATCCTTGTTTGCCAGAGCTAAGTCTTTAATTGTAAAAATACCCATTTCATTAAGCTTGGCAGCTGTCTGCCTGCCTACTCCGTACATATAGCTAACAGACAGAGGCCACATCTTTTCCTGAATATCTTTTACCCAAAGCTCTGTTATGCCTAAGGGCTTTTTCATTTCAGAAGCCATTTTAGCTAAAAATTTATTCTCTGATATTCCTATGGAGCACCATAAATCAAGCTCCGTCCTTATTCTCTCCATTATACTTTTTGCTGATTCCAAAGGCTTACCAAAAAGAATTTCGCAGCCTGTCATATCAAGCCAGGCTTCATCAATGCTGTTCTGCTGCACAAGGGGAGTATAGTCTGACAATATCTTCATCACTTCTTTGGATTTCATTTCGTAGAAACTATGGTCGGGAGGAATTGTAATTAAGTCCGGACAGAGCCGGAACGCTTCCCTTAAAACCATGGCAGTCCTTACCCCATATTTTCTGGCTTCGTAATTGGCAGTAAGCACTATTCCCGTGCGGTTTACAGGGTCGCCCGCCACTGCTGCCGGCTTGCCTTCAAGATCAGGGCGGCGTGTTTTTTCGCAGCTTATATAAAAGGCATTCATGTCAACCAAGAAAACTACCCTCTTCATATTATCACCCTAGCTTGATTTAAATCCCGATAAATTGAGAAGTTTTATGCCCAAAAATATGTCCAGGTCGATAACAACTTCGTTTTTAGGCATTGCTACTGAATTGGATACATATACGTCTATTCCGTCAACGGTGAATAATCTGTAGTTTTCCGGAACTTTCGGTTTTCTTGCAATTATTTCCGGTATTGGTACAAGGACACTTTCGCTGCTTAGGCGGTTCTCGGGAATTTCAATTGAAACCTGGAGCTTTCCTTTTTTATTAAGATGCTTCTTAGCTTTTTCAGTTATCCTTATTATATTTTCATCATTCAATCAAACCACTCCTTAAATTGCCATCCCGTGCGAATTAAAAGTTCCCCTCTTCCAGAGTATGATTCCCAACAGGTCCAAAATGACAGGGGCTGCTCTTATTTATAACATATAGCCGGGACATTCCTCATGAAAACAAAGACTCTCCCTTGGGACAAAGGGCATCCCTCTTTCTTTTTAATGAAGGTGTGTCCCCTTCGTCTGTATGCTATGTAAACATAAAATACGCCAATACCAATATGCCCAGAATAATTCTATACCAGCCGAACACTTTGAAATCATTATTTTTAATATATCTTATCAAGAATCTTATGGCTATTACAGAAACAATAAAGGCAACCACCATTCCCGTTACCAATACTGCCAGTTCTATACCTGTGAATTCAAAACCGAACTTTACCAGCTTCAAAGCACTTGCACCGAACATCACCGGGATTGATAGGAAAAATGAATATTCAGCTGCTATATTACGGGATGTGCCAAGTATAATTGCACCTAATATGGTGGCCCCGGACCGTGAAGTCCCCGGCACCAGTGACAATACCTGAAAAAAACCTATGATCAATGCCGTTTTATAGGACAGGTCCTTAAAACTCTTTATTTTCGCCGGTTTTCCTTTGTTTTTATTTTCAATGATTATAAACAAAATACCATATAAAATCAATGTTACTGCTACTGTTTGATAATTATAGAAATTTTCATCAAACCAGTCATCAAACAGGAATCCCAGAACAGCTGCAGGCAGAACACCAATTATTACCTTAAACCATATGTCCACAGTATCTCTTTTTTGTTTCTGTGTCTTGCTTGGAGCAAAGGGATTCAGTTTGTGGAAATATAGGAGTACAACAGCCATAATGGCACCTAATTGTATGACAACCCTGAACATTTCCATAAATTCCTGGGAAGCATCAAATTTTATAAACTCCTCAACTAAAATCATGTGTCCAGTACTGCTTATAGGCAGCCATTCTGTTATGCCCTCCACAATTCCCAGTATTATTGCTTTAATTATTTCCATATACATTTTACCTCCAAGACTTTTTAGTTTTTATAACATATGAGATTATGCAGTTTCGCATACAGATTTTCTATTAGTGGACATACCTCCTGCAACTGAGACTCTCCCGGTAGTACCCATACCTGTATCCTCGAATAAATTCTGAGCTCATGGCAATGATATGATGCTATTTCATTATATATTTTGTTGTATAGATTTTCAATTATATATTATTCTAAATCACCGGGGATAACAAACACAAAGCTTGTTCCCTCACCGGGCAGGCTTTCTGCAAGTATCTTAATATTATGCCTTAAGGCTATTTGTTTTGCTATGGTAAGTCCCAGTCCGGTCCCGGTTTTGTTTTCACCGGAATTTCCACTGTAGTACCTGTCAAATATATATGGAAGGTCTCCTTCTGATATGCCTGTTCCTTCATCTTTTATAGTTATTCGATTGTTTTTTAATGTAATATAAATGCTTGTGCCCTCATAGGAAAATTTAATTGCATTATCTATAACAATCAAAAACATTTGACGAAGACGGCCATAATCCCCGTTTATTAAAAACACATCCCTGTCCAGACTGTATTCAATTTTTATGTTCTTCTGCCTTGCCAGGTTTGAAGCACTCCTTGCAGAGTCCTTCAAGACATCACAAATATTAAGGTCCTGCTTTTCAATTTTAAAGTCGGTATTTTGCAGTCTTGACAGCTCTAAAAGATCATTTACCAGCCTTTCCAGGCTCTTGCTTTCATTCAGCATCTGTTTATGGTATTCCTTGACCTGGTCCGGCTCACTTACAACTCCGTCTGAGAGAGCTTCTAAAGAGCCCCTGATAACAGTTACGGGAGTTCTTAACTCATGAGATATATTTGTTATAAAATCCTGGCGGTGTTTTTGGACTCTGTTTCTCTCTTCGTCTGCATCACTTAGTCTTTGGCTCAAAATGTCCATTGTTGCTGCCAGGTCGCCTATTTCGTCATTTTGTCTGATACCGGTTTTCCTGCTGTAATTTCCCTCGGCGAGAAAAGCAGCAGTGGTTTTCATCCTATTAATCGGTCTTGTAAATGTTAGAGCCAATGCAACGGATAAAAATACGGATAAAATGAGTGCGGTAACAATGCTGAACAATAAAATCCTGAAGCCTTCACTAATTGCATCATCCATACCTTCAATCGGTGAATGAATCAAAAGCGCTCCTATAATTTCGCCGTCTGAGGTAATAGGGGTGCCAACAGTCAAGGCAGGTGATTCCAAAAGCCTGCTGAAGCCTTCGCTGAAACTTGTTTTGCCTTTAAACACATCTTTAACAACAATATCCGCATCCTGGGGCAGGTCGGCATAAGAGTACTGCATCCGGGCCATGTTTCCGGTAATTAGAAGATTCATCTCCTCATCAACAATCCATGCATCTGCCATTGCAATATCATCTAAACTGCGAATATATAAACCCAGACTCCCCTGCATGCCCATCATGCCGCCGTGTCTGCCCATACCGGGACTAAAGTCCGAACTGGTACCATCCATTAACTGAGAAATTGTATCCGCAATTGTCAAGGCACGCCTTTCAAGGTCCTTTTTATGAATTTCAAGAGTATTGTTTTTAAACAAGGTCATGAAAATTCCGCCTATTATTATTGAAAAAACAATTAATGCAGCAGAAAAATATACTATCAGCTTTATGGAAATTTTATTTTTCATCGTATACCTCAAATTTGTAGCCTACTCCCCATATTGTTCTAACTTCCCAATTTTTATGGTCGAATTCATCGATTTTCGACCTGAGTCTTTTTATATGAGAATCCACCGTCCTGCTGTCCCCGTAATAATCATATCCCCACAAACTGTTTAAAAGATTGTCTCTCGTAAAAACTTTATTCTTATTCACAGCCAGTGTCCACAGGATCTCTATTTCTTTTTTTGTTAAGGAAACATTGTTATCATCAATTGTAACCATGTAATCTTCCATATTGATTCGTAAATTATCATATGTGAATAATTGGCTGCTTACATTATCAGCCCCTATCCTTCTCATGACAGCCCTAATTCTTGCCATTACTTCAGCTGGAGAAAATGGTTTAACAATATAATCATCAGCACCAATATCAAGACCCATAATTCTCTCAAAATCCTCTCCTCTGGCTGTAATCATAATAACGGGAACATTGGAAACCTTTCTTATTTCACGGCATACTTCAAATCCGTCCATTATGGGCATCATAACATCAAGCAGGACAATATCCGGCTTGTATTGATTAAATGTTTCTAGAGCCTGTCTGCCGTTATATGCAATTTTCACTGCATAGCCCTCTTTTTTTGCATATTCTTCCAGTATGGATGTTATCTGCCTGTTGTCGTCTGCAATTAACATTGTTGCCATATGTCCACCTCACATTCTCTATGTAATTATATCATACTAAAGTTAAATTGTGGCAAGATTGTGTTTTTACCAAGAATAATTTCATATTTTTTTTATAATAAAGACATAAATTTGACACAAATATTGGTTAAATTAAACATAGATA
>JAGOIH010000039.1:8896-14153 GCA_017995755.1 Sedimentibacter sp.
CTATGTAATTATATCATACTAAAGTTAAATTGTGGCAAGATTGTGTTTTTACCAAGAATAATTTCATATTTTTTTTATAATAAAGACATAAATTTGACACAAATATTGGTTAAATTAAACATAGATAAAAAATAGGAGGTCAAAAATGAAAAAATTTAATAAGACTTTAATAGTCAGCTTGGTACTGTTAATAGTATTGGCGGCATCAATCACGGTTTATGCATTTACATTTAAAACACCTGCAGAAATAGTTGGAGGATTAACCGGCAAAAGCACTGAAGAAGTAGCTGAGTTAAGATCTGAAGGAAAAACATACGGGCAGATTGCCTATGATGACAGCGAGGAAACCTGGAAACAATTCAGAGATGAAATGCTTGAAAACAAAAAGGCCATTTTGGAAGAAAGAGTTGAAGAAGGAATTCTTACTCAGGAAGAAGCAGACAAAATACTTGAAAACATTGAAGCAAGACAGGAAGCATGCCTTGAGGCAGGCGGCGGTTACGGAATGGGCAATGGCTTCGGAATGAGAAATAAATTAGGCAACGGCGACGGCTTTGGAATGGGCAACGGTTTCGGAAACGGCAACAGAGGCATGGGATTCGGTTGCGGTGGATGCGGCAGAGGTTCTTGGTAACAAGAACCTTTTTTATTAGAGGTATGGGGACACACCTCCTCCTTAATAAGGGGGAGTCTTTGTTGGTAGGAGGAATGTCCCCAAATATAATTAATCACATTAAGTTTCTTGCACTCATATTATAGATTAACAAATACAGAAAGGAATTTGAATTATGTACAATTATTATAACTATCCATGCCCCAATATGCAGCCCTGGTACAGACAGCAAGACAGGATGTATGACCGCCAAAGAATGTATAGAAACCCATACTTTTATAATACCCCCATGGTTAATCCTGATATAAACAACTATCCCGGCTATCCAAACTATCCTTATAATCAGGGACCTGTTAACAATCTCTGGTACCTGAAATACCCGGGAGAAAGTGGTTTTATGGAGCTGAAAGACTACGGCCCCAATCCATTTGTAATCAATATTGAAGAGGCAGCCATGCAAAATAATGATTTCAGAAGGGCTTTATGGACGGGAGACCATATGCAGCTCACTTTGATGAGCCTGGATGTTGGAGAAGATATCGGTCTTGAGATGCATCCTGATGATGACCAATTCATACGAATTGAAGAAGGTCAAGGTGTTGTACAAATGGGTGACAGAGAAGACAGACTTAATTTTGAAGAAAGGGTTTATGATGATTTCATATTCATAATACCTGCAGGCAAATGGCACAATCTAACAAATATAGGCAATAAACCCCTTAAATTATATTCAATTTATGCACCGCCCCACCACCCCCACGGCACGGTCCATGAAACCAAGGCTGAAGCAGAAGCTGAACACAACCATTAATTCTTTTCCATTAAAAAAAAGCTGTTCCTCCAATAAGGAGAAACAGCTTTTTAATTTATTAATCTAATTGAAGAACCTTGTAAAGTATTACAGCCATTTCAGCTCTTGAAATCATTGATTTTGGATACAGGTAAGAATTGTTTCCTTGAATTATGCCTGCCTTAACCAAGGTTGCCACTGAGGTAACTGCATAATCAGACACTGAATTCCTGTCCTTAAAAGCAATTAAGTCTATTGCTTTTCCTGCGGTCAGTCTCTTGCCTTCAATTATCAATGCCCTGTCAACAAGAGCCATGGCATCCTCTCTTGTAATTCCTGCAGACGGCATGAACTTGTCACCGTCGCCCTTTGCTATTCCAAGGGATTTTGCAACGGCAATCGCATTGTAGTAGTAGCTGTCTTTAGGAACATCACTGAAATTGCCTCTTACTGTTGCTGTTAAATCCAAAGCCCTGTAGAGCATAAGCATGAAATCTCCACGGGTTACATTTTGTGCCGGACTGTAATTGTTGTTTCCTGTACCGCTAACTACTCCATTTTCAGCCAAATAATCTATATAAGATGCCGCCCATGAATAATCCCTGGTCACATCCTTGAAATACAGGGAGCCTTCTGTTTCAGGCATGGATACAACCTCAACCTTCACCGAGCCCGTAAATGAAACTCCGTCTATATTGTATCCAGTATATTTTATGGTAACTGTTCCGTAATAATCTTTGTAAGGTACGAATGTTATTCTGTATATTGAAGGAGTATCATCATAATAATATTTCCTGCTGGCAGTCACTTCAGAGTCATACTTTGTGGGAGATGTGTAATTATAATAAAGCTTTCCGTTTCTTGATGAAGGCAGGGTAAATGTTACATAATCCAATTCTTCACCTGTGGCATCCTCGCATGCATCATTGAAATCTTCATCATCAAACTTTATTGCTACATCTTCCTTTGTTGAAATTTTAATATCACCTGCAACCGGAACTTCCTTGGTAACCGTAATTTTTACCGCACCTGTGTAATCTTCATCATCAATATTATATCCTTTATATGTAATAACTACAGTTCCTATATATGAAGGGTTTGGAACAAATGTTATATCATCCAAATCATCATCATAATACTTGGTTGTTGAAGAAACCTTAGCCTGGCTTCTGGTATCGTATTTGTAATACATAGTTCCATAAGTGGATGAAGGTATTGAAAATTTGACAAAATCTAAATCTTCCCGTGTAACATCCCAGCATTCATCAGCAAAATCATCATAATCAAAATCTACAGGCGTATATGAGCCGGTTTTGTATATTACGTCGCCAGCGTCAGTCACAAGCTTAATCATTTGAATTTCAATTTCACCGGTATAGGATTCTCCCCTGCTGTTGAAGCCTGTATAAGTAATAGCCACTGTTCCGGAATAATTGGTATATGGTACAAAGGAGATTTCATCTATATCATCATCATAGCACTTGGAGCTTGCCGATACTTTGGATTGGCCGCTTAAGCCGTAGCTGGAATACAAAATTCCTCTTGATGATGATGGAAGAGTAAACTTAACGTAGCTTAGTCTTTGGCCGGTTCCATCCAAAAACACATCTTCAAAATCAGCTGCATCGAAATTTATTGCTGTATTTACATATGCAGAATACTTAATTTTTTCTATAACTATTACCTTTTCTATAACGGTAACTTCAACCTTACCTGTAAACATATCGCCTGTTGTGTTATAGCCTTTGTATGCTATGTTAAACTTACCGAAATATAAGCCATTTGGAACAAAAGACATTCTATCCAATTCTGCCTTAGTGTAATTTTTCCCTGCCTCGACTGCTGTTCCTTTATTTGTTGAAGATACATAATCAATATAGAGGCTGCCGTTTGAAGAAGGAGGAAGCGAATCAAAACTTATGTGATCGAAGGTTCCTCCCACAGCTGTATTGCTTGCATTAACAAATCCTGTAGAGCTTACTTTAAGAACAGTGTCCTGGTTAGTGGAGAATTTAACATCCGGGGCAGAAGGATATTCAACCTTAATGCTTAATGCTGCATTACCGGTAACTTTGGTTCCATCACTGTCATAGGCTGTTACGGTGTAAGAAGCTGTGCCTATAGTAGAAGCAGGAGGTTCATAAGCTAAACTATCAATATCTGAAACACTAATTTTAGTATTCGGTTCGTAACTGCTGTTACTACCAGCATATTTTAATCTGCCTATTGTACCGCTAGCCGGGTTTATGGTAATGAAACCCATCTCTTTCCCATCATTTTTAGTGTAAAGTTTCGTAAAATCGGAATTATTTAAACCAATATCAGTTTTTACCGTTGTTTTCATTGATATTGTTCCACTGAATGTTGAGGGTTTTGGAGGCTCTTCTCGTTCAACTCTTATATTATAGTGTGTAGTGTATGTATTTTCAACATCCACACCTATATAATAGGGTATATAAATTGTTACTGAATCTCCACCTATAATCGCAGAAGAATTTCTATCGAATTCTCCTAATTTATAACCGGTTACTAAAACGTAATTAACTCCCGAAAGATCTAAAGTATCCCCGATATAATCGAAAGGAACAGTAAATGTCACATCTCTCTCGTTTATAATAGCGTTTCCTACACCTACATAGCTGGCTGATTCAAGAACCATTTCACCATCACCAACAGCATAAACTAAATTACCGGAGCTTAAGAATGTTGATATTATCATCATTACCGTAAGAACTATCGCCATACTTCTTTTAACTGTAGATGGCATGCAGTCTTTGCCTTTTTTATTCATTATTACCCCTCTCTTTATTTACTTTCTTTTAAATAAGTATCAGTACATTTTATCATTCTCCGATTTATCTAAAGAATATAAAATACAACTGACTATATTGTAGTATAATTTTTGAAAATTAGCAACACTTGGCACAAAAAACTGTTTCATCTTCAGTAGATACAGACGTTTAGTTTACATATTAATATTATGTAAATCAATCTCCATCTAAGCGAAGAGTGAATTGCATGGATAGTGCAAATCTTCAGTTTACATATTTTTAATTATGTAGCCGGATAGTGGTTGTCACTTCAATATTCTGTCCAGCAGCACAACCGCCTCGGCTCTTTTTATATTGTCCAGAGGTCTGAAGGTGTTGTCTTCATATCCTTTAATCAAATTACGATAGGCAACGGCACCTACATATTCTCTTGCCCAGCTGCTGATTTGGCTGCTGTCATAAAATACACCGGCACCCTTTTTATATCCTTCCAGGTCTAGCAGTCTTGACAAAACTATTGCTGCCTGTTCTCTTGTAATATAATCCTCCGGAGCAAACAATGTTTTCGAAACCCCTATTATATCCCCTTCCTTGTATGCCTTTTGAACTTCTTCATAATACCAGTTTTCTTCTTTTACATCTGTAAATGTAATTTCTGCAGTTTCTTCAAAACCAAAAGCATTGTTTACAATTTTTACAAATTCAGCCCTTGTGACAAAATTTTCAGGTCTGAAGGTTCCATCGGGATAACCTGTTATATATCCCATATCAAGCCACTTCTGTATAACATCTCCTGCCCAGTGCCCCTGGTAGTCCTTTGCCGGCAGGATTGAGCCGTCATAGAGCCCTTCATACAGTGAATTTAAAAGCTGGCCTTCCGAATCCTGGCTTAATTCCCAAATCATTGCCCCGCCTAAATTTTTTTCTCTTATATATTCTGCCTTCAATGCTATGGAATGCGAATCATCGTAGCTTATAAATGTTCTTCCGTTATAAAGCCAGGGTACCAGTGATTCTGCGTGAAAACTTTTCAAATATTCCGGATTGCTCAGATAATCATTTTTAATTACATCAAATCCCAGT
>JAGOIH010000186.1 GCA_017995755.1 Sedimentibacter sp.
CTAAATCAGCTTTTACATCATTTACTCCAGAAACAGATAGCGCATGAACAATGTATTGCAAAAATGCAGAGGCAGATTTAATATTTTCGAGTAGGTTTGTACCAAAATATATATTATCCTTACCTCCTAAATTAACTACTAAGTCAAGTAAAGTACTAGTTACAATACTAGCATCCTTTGACAAGTAATTTTCTATCCTTGCTTTCTGATCAGCTTTAGTATGAGAAAAAGCTACAGTGCCTAGAGTATCTTCAAATGTTCTTCCAACTCTCCCGGCAATATTCCAGAACTCCCATGGCTCAATTTCTTCTTTTACCCAATATTGTCCTCTTTTTTTGCTTCTAGTATGTTCTTCAATTATAGCGACAGATAAAGGAAAATTCAATCCTTGGGCTATAGTAGTAGTTGCATAAAGTATTTTTATTTCCCCAATCTCAACTAACCTTTCAATGAAATATCTTGATTCACTTGATAAACCTGAGTGGTGAAAAGCCACTCCTTTCTTAAGCATCTTTATCAATTCTTGTTCCGAACCAAGCTCAGTCTCTAGAAAGCGACAAACTAAATCTACTGACCTTGAATATTGCCTTTCTGGCATATGCTTTGTAAGCCAGCTCGCCCTTTCTTGAGCCTTTTGTCTACTAGCTGCAAGCAGTAAAACGCCCCCATTCTTCGCTTTAGCCCAACCTAATGCAGCATATACACATAGTAATTCCTTAGATTGTATATCTCTATTATCAAATATATAACACCCTATTGGTATATCTTCACCATTTGGGTAATCTGATTGTACAGATTTCAATGTTTCAAAGACAATGTTTCTTGCATTTTTATTTCTTATTTTTAACCCTGGCTTTATTGATCCTACAATACGGTCATTCGGCTTCCAATCAATTACTATTGGAACCCCTTGATCTTCACCTAACCAATAAGATAGATCATGAGCATTCTTTGCAAATGGAGTCAAAAGAAGAAAACGAGTTCTTGGTCTCTCTCTTTTAAGTGTTGCAAGTAATAACTCGAGCCTTGCTCCTCTTTCTTTTTCATTTATATTGTGAGCTTCATCAACAACAACTAATGACACTTGTTTTACTGATTGATGTTCCGTTCTAACAAGCAAATCAAGCTTTTCAGGAGTTGTAACCAATACATTGAACTCTTGACTAAGAAAAGCATCTTCTATAGGATTTAACTCAAAAGAAGGAGTTGCAATTCTTATTGTCATTTGATTTCCCAAATGTCTCTTCAGAGTTAAAGATATTTGTGTTACAAGTGCTCTAGTTGGAGCTAAATATATTATTTTGCTTTCTGGGTCATCATTATATGCTTGCAGAATTGCTAATTCAGCAAGTAATGTTTTACCTGAACTAGTTGGCATACTTATGACTATTGCACTTTTTGTAGGATCTAATAGACTTTGCTTTAGTGCCTCTCTTTGGGAATACCATAATTCTAATACTGGTCTTTTACTATTATTCGATAAACTGAGTAAAAACTTTCTTGTTCTCGGTGGCATTATAACTGAGTATACACTTGCATCTATTAACTGCTTACAAGCTTCGGCAAGTTTATAAGAAAGTATCCTTAAGTGTGGGTTAATACCCCTCTGCAACAATTCTCGTGCATTTAATACATATCTATCAATTTCACCTTTTAACCCCTTTGAGGAGATATTCTTGTTTTCATATAACCCGCATAAGAACTCAGCAGTAATCTGCAGCAACTTTATGAGATTATATAATGCAACTACTGTAGATATTCTGATATGTAAATCGCGTTCGTCTTGAATCAACTTTTTGTCTAAAAACCGTTTTTCATTTATATTTTGTAGTTCTTTCAATTCTTTGAATATTCTAATGGCTCCATTTAAATCTTCGTATCCATCCTTTTTTCGGACAATTAGAAGAAATGATCTTAGCATCTCACTATACAAATACTCATCCCAAGATTTAATTTCGCAATCACAAAATGGGCGAGATAAGTCAATCTACTCAAGCTCCAACCTTATTTCTGGCTGTCTATTAGCCTGAAGCCCGTCGAATACTTTATTAATCAGGGCTTCTAAATTTTTTTTATCATTAAGATATATACTCCTTTGTATCCTGTATGCTGGCCATAAAAGTTCATTCGCTGCCTTTTTTTGTAGTTCAGTGTCTTTATAATAACGTAAAATCAAATCATAGCCTAAAATTTCTAATCCCTTGGCAGCATTGCTTAAAGCATTGTGATTAGTTGAAAGGCTCAGCTCTTCACCACCAAAATCAGAAGAAAACTGCTTCCTCAGAAAAAACAGATTAGCATTATCTACATCATCTGATGCCATACTCTTTAATTGTTCAACTTGTATACTAATATCTTTATTAATCTCTATAGGCATATAAACTCTCCCTTACAACATTGGATTTATACTGCCCCGCTTTTTATACGGTTAAGCAGTTCTGAACATTCGATTGCATAATAACAAACTGTAGATGGTATACTCGCCTTTTCAAATTCTTCAGTATTAGTCAAAAATGGTTTCCAATCATCATTATTCCACTTATTTACTGGGCGAACCATCACAGGAACTGCTAACACGTCATCCTTATTATTAAACTGCCTTCCAATTATTGCTACCAAGAAACCATTGATTACATCTTTATATTCAGCATCAGCTTCATCGTGAATATATTCAAGCTCTTTTATTAGTCTTTCATTATCTCCCTTTAATGTATCATCTAGTAATTGCTTTAAATGATCTCTCACAGTAGATGCAGGATAATTATCATCTACTGAAGCCATTATTTCAATTATTAAAAGTATATGCCCGTTTTGAGTATCAATATACCCTAATAAGTCAATTCCTTTATGTTGATTGCCCTTTAATTCCTTGTGCAAAACTCTTGGATAAGGAATGACTATATCTCTAAACTGATCCCTTATTGTAAACGTCAATATAAAAGATACCAAAAACGCGCATATTTTGGATACCACTTTGGAACCTATTTTTCAAGACCATTCAGTATGGTTTTCCGGTTTTCTATGCGCCAGCTTGGTCCTTCCAGCGTA